>JBEKVL010000522.1:0-5170 GCA_049514055.1 Tepidisphaeraceae bacterium
CGGGCGCCGGATTGGATCGTGCCGGACGCAAATCAACCCGATGGATTCCAGCGCGCCCGGTATTGGTCCGACCAGGGCTGGCGCACCTGGGACGACCTTGTCGTAATCAACTATGAGCACCCGACGACAACGATTCGGTCGGAGATATGGGCTTACATGACCGACTACGCGTTGTTTTGGGCGAAATATGCCAATGACACCGGTGGATTCGTTCGTTTCGACAATCTGCACAGCAGCGACCCCGATTTCGTCCGGGCGCTCACGGTGGCACTGCATTCAGAGTATCCTGAGGTGGGTGTTATCGCGGAGTATTTCACGGATGAAAGCACGCTACTGCGTACCGGGCCACAGTGGGGGCTGAATCTCAATCTGGCGACACCCTGGAACTACAAATTCGTGCCTCAGCTCCGCGAATACCTGAATTACATCCACCGCGTTTCCGCGCACATCCGATACTTCATGCCGATCACATCACATGATTCTGGCTCGCCTGCCCAGGAGTTCGGCACCGCAGACTCAACGGTCCCTCGCTATGTTGCCGCTGCCCTGTTGGGTACCGGGGCCACCGGAATCCCCCAGGGCGTGGAATTCGGGGAGAAGGAACGGATCAAGTTTGTCAGCAGGAAGGCGAGGATGCTGTATCCCGCCGAGCCGAGATTCGCCCGGTTCATCGGCCGGGTCAACGCCATTCTCGCCGATCATTCGGCCTTTCGACAAGGTGAGAACTGCTGTTTTGTCGATGATGGGCATCCTGCGGTAATTGCAGCGTTTCGTCGAGACCCAGGGACGCAGGCGTTTGGATTTCTCGTGGTGTGCAATTTCGACACGCGGAGTCCGCAGCGTATCACGGTCGATCTCGCGTCCGTCCTCGGAACCAGCGGACCTTTCCCATGCCGTGAGTTGTTAAGCGGTGAGAAACAAATCTTCCCAAACCCGCGCCTGGAACTTCTGCTTCCGCCCTGCGCCGCGCAGGTGCTGATGTTCCCCAGAAGCAGGTAAACGGTGGACGAAAGGAGCATCACGTGGAAATTGGCATGATCGGACTGGGTCGAATGGGAAACAACATGGTGCGGCGTCTTCTGTGGTCGGGCCATCGGTGCATTGTTTACGATCTCCATCCGAAAGCCGTGAGTGTACTCGCCAAGGAGGGGGCGGTCGGTACGACCTCGCTCGAAGAGTTCGCGCATACGCTGACCACACCGCGGGCCGTGTGGATGATGGTGCCGGCGGGAGTGGTCGATCAGACGTTGAACGCACTCGTGCCTCTGCTCGAATCCGACGACGTGGTCATCGACGGCGGCAACTCCTACTACCACGATGACCTTCGCCGGGACGCCGAGCTGAAACCGAAGGGCATTCACTATGTGGATGTCGGCACCAGCGGCGGAGTCTGGGGGATGGACCGCGGATACTGTCTGATGATTGGCGGCGACGAAGCGGCCGTCCGGCGCCTCGACCCAATCTTCGCGGCCCTGGCCCCGGGTATCGGGACGGCGCCGCGGACGCCGGGGCGGGAGAAAGTCAGTGGCACCGCAGAACGCGGCTACCTGCACTGCGGGCCGGCTGGCGCTGGCCACTTTGTCAAGATGGTCCACAATGGGATCGAGTACGGCCTCATGGCGGCCTATGCCGAGGGGCTGAATATCCTCCATCACGCCAATGCCGGAAAGGAGAAGCGAACGGCCGATGCCGAGACCGCCCCCATGCGCCATCCGGAACACTATCAGTACGACCTGAATCTGGCCGACATCGCCGAGGTCTGGCGGCGGGGCAGCGTGATTGCTTCATGGCTGCTGGACTTGACCGCGCTGGCACTGCTTGGCAGTCCGGATCTGGCGAAATTCAAAGGACGGGTATCGGATTCAGGCGAGGGTCGCTGGACGATTGCGGCAGCCATTGACGAGTCAGCCCCCGCCCCGGTGATCAGTGCGGCGCTCTATGATCGTTTCAGTTCGCGCGGCGAGGCCGATTTCGCCGACAAGGTGCTGTCGGCCATGCGTTACGCATTCGGCGGCCATGTGGAAAAGACCGCCTCATCGACAGGAGGTGTCTGATGACCGCCTCTCGTTCCGACGCGCTGGTGCTCTTCGGTGTGACGGGCGATCTTGCCCACAAGAAGATCTTCCCGTCGCTCTATGCGCTGGCGAAACGCGGCGCACTGAAGGTTCCGGTCGTCGGCGTGGCCGCCCCGACTTGGAGCCTGGCGCAGTTGCGCGATCGCGTGAAGGACAGCATCAAGCACGCGGGCGGGATCGACAACCCACGCGCCTTCCGCCAGCTTCTGTCCGTGCTCAGTTACGTGAGCGGGGACTATAACGACGCGAACACGTTCGCGAAGATCAAAGAAGCCCTGGGACGCTCCCGGTGTCCGGCGCACTATCTTGCCATCCCGCCATCGCTATTTCCGACGGTAATTACTGGGCTTGGAGCCGCGGACCTGGCCGACAATGCCCGCGACATCGTCGAAAGACCGTTCGGCCGCGACCTGGCCTCGGCGATTGAGCTCAACCGCGTGGCGCGGTCGGTGTTCCCGGAAGATTCGATCTTCCGCATCGATCACTTCCTCGGCAAGGAAGCGATCATGAACATCCTCTATTTCCGCTTCGCCAATTCCTTCCTGGAGCCGATCTGGAATCGCAACTACGTGGCCAGCGTTCAGATCACCCTGTCGGAGAATTTCGGCGTGGAGAACCGCGGCGCGTTTTACGAATCCGCCGGCTGTCTGCGTGACGTGATCCAGAACCACCTCTTCCAGGTGGTCGCTCTGCTGGCCATGGAGCCGCCGGCCTATCGGGGCTTTGGAGCCGTGCATGTGGAGAAAGCCAAGGTCTTTCAGGCCATGCGGCCGCTGAAGCCCGCTGATCTGATACGCGGCCAGTACGCCGGCTATCGGAAGGAACAGAACGTGGCCAGGAATTCCGACGTCGAGACTTTCTGCGCCCTGCGGTTGTTCATCGACTCCTGGCGCTGGCAGGGCGTGCCGTGGTATCTGCGCTCGGGTAAATGCCTGGCCGAATCGGCGCACGAAGTGCTGGTGGAGTTCAAGCATCCGCCCCAGGCGCTTTTTGCCGACTCAGCCCCGGTGACCGGCCGGGCCAACTATCTGCGTTTCCGGCTCGCGCCCAGTTCGGCCGTCGCCCTGGCCGGGCGCGTCAAGCGCGCCGGCAAGGAGTTTGTCGGCGACCAGCGGGAACTCTACCTGGTCGAAGAACAGGCGGGGGCGGAATCGCCCTACGAGCGGCTGCTGGGAGACGCCATGGCCGGCGACGGCGCGCTCTTCACACGTGAGGATGCAATCGAAAGTGCCTGGACGGTGGTCGAGCCGGTGCTGCGGACTCATCATCGGACCCGCCTCTACAAACGCGGCAGCTGGGGACCGAAAGAGGCCGACACCCTGATCGCACCAGATGGCCGCTGGCACAACCCCAAGCTTGATAGGGATGCGGAATGACTGAATTCACAGGAGAATACGACATGAAAGCCACACAATCGCTCCACGATATGGGCCCGAGCCTCTGGCTCGACAACATCACCCGCGGCCTGCTGACCAGCGGTACGCTCCGCCGCTACATCCAGGAGTTCTCGGTCACCGGACTCACCTCCAATCCGACGATCTTTGATCACGCCATCAAGAACAGCAGCGACTACGACGAGGCCATCCGCCAGAAAGTGAAGGCAGGGAACTCGGGCGAGGCACTGTTCTTCGAGCTAGCGATGGAGGATCTCAAGCAAGCCGCGGATTTGTTCGGGCCGATTCACGACCGCACCAACGGCGTGGATGGTTGGGTGTCGCTGGAGGTCTCGCCCCTGCTGGCCCACGACACGCAGGCCACCATCGCCGCGGCCAAGGATCTGCACGCCAGGGCGAAACGGCCCAACCTTTTCATCAAGATACCGGGCACCAAAGAGGGGCTCCCCGCCATCGAAGACGCGGTCTTTGCGGGCGTGCCGATCAACGTGACGCTCCTATTCTCCCGCGAGCAGTACATGGCCGCGGCCCAGGCGTATTTGCACGGCATCGAGCGGCGCATCGCCGCGGGGTTGGCCCAGTTCGCCAACGCCGGGACTGACATCACGGCCCTGGCCGCTCAACTCCAGGACGAAGGGGCCGGTTTGTTCGTCAATTCGTGGAGCGAGTTGATGGAGTGCATCGCTTCCAGGAGCGTGACGCTCAATAAGGCCGGCTAATTCCGAAGAAGCGAGGATGATCGTGCCTCAATCAGTAGTTCCTCAGCCGCATTCATAAAACAGGCGATGGCATTCTGGGCTCAGCATGACGCCAATCCCGAACCATCGCTTTCGATGCCATTACGCACCCCCACCCACCTTTGGATGCGAAACACGCCCTTTGGTTCGGGGCTCGAGTGTCGAGCCGATGTTAAAGTCGCCAAACTCCGCAACACGCAGAATCGTGTTGCACCAAGACGCTGGTCATCCTGGTCCTGATGCGCACCATACAGCAGATTGAACGCCAAGGAGTGCCGCCAGACCCGCTTCCATGAGGGCATCGTCGCCGCCAATTCGGAGGGCGATTAATTTGCTATTCCAGCGAACCCGTACCAACGCGAAGTATTGCGGATCCTCCGACGACAAAACCGAGTAGCTGCCAGTTTCGGTACTTTTCGGCCCTTGTCCAACCAGATTGATTGCGTCGACGTTGATCGCTCGTCCTTGCCGAAGTCCACTCTGGTCTCAGAGGGCACCATCTTGCCCTACAAGCACCGTTGACTCTGACCTTCGGCGAATGGGCATCGATGCCCATGTTCACGACCGATCTGCTGTTGCCGTTGGAGTGTTACGAACTGTTCAAGGAACCCAAATAGCTACGGGTGGTCATCCGCGTGTGCATCGATCCCCGGCGGAATAAGCGAGGCCGGTGTTCACCGAACCACCAACCTTCATCATTGGGCTGGTTGTGGGGCCAGTTTCGATCTGCCTTCTGCATCACTCACTTCTTCCATCTGAACACTTCGAGCTTCTTCAGCGAGCGGATGTACAACTCGTCGCCGACGACCGCGAGGTGAGCCCAGGTTTCCTGATCGCTTATGTGGCGACGGTCCAGAAGCTCGAATTTCTCGGGGTTGGCACGGAAGAGGAAGAGTTCACCGGTGGAATCAAGACCGAGGATCAGTTTGCCGTTGGTGACAAGCGAGATGTAGTCGGAGAAGCC
>JBEKVL010000523.1:0-7530 GCA_049514055.1 Tepidisphaeraceae bacterium
GATGGTCTGGTCGCTCCCGCCGCCGGGCAACGCCACAGGCGTGGTCCCGCTCGGGCTGGGGTTGCTGTCCGTCGCCGCCGTGCCCTTGCCAGTGGCCGTCGGTGTGTATCCGGCCGGCGTGGTCACCGCCACGGTGTACGTGCCGGGGGCTTCCGTGAACTGGTAGAGTCCGTTGGTATCCGTGGTCGTGGTCTGGCTTACGGCCACGCCCGCGCCGGTCGTCCCGGTGATGGTCAACGTCACGCCCGCGATGCCGGGCTCGCCCGAGTCCTGCACGCCGTTGGCGTTGGTGTCGCTCCAGACGAAGTCGCCGATGGTCACATTCTTGTAGTAGCCGAAGTCGATGGTCAGGTCGCTTGTGCCGCCCGCCAATGTCCCCGGAGTCGTGCCGCTGGGGTTGGCGTTGCTGTCCGTCGCCGTCGTGCCCTTCCCGGTCGGGCTGGCGTTGAATCCAGCCAGCGCGCCCGTGCCCGTGAAGTTGCTTGCATCCACTGTCACCGTGTACGTGCCGGGGGCTTCGGTGAACAGGTAGCCGCCGTTGCCGCTGGTCGTGGCATGATCCGTTACGGCCACGCCCGCGCCGTTGGTCCCGGTCAGCGTCAGCGTCACCCCGTTGATCCCGGCCTCGCCGGAGTCCTGCACGCCGTTGGCGTTGGTGTCGCTCCAGACGAAGTCGCCGATGGTCACATTCTTGTAGTAGCCGAAGTCGATGGTCAGATCGCTGCTCCCGCCGGGGAGCGCAGACGGATTGGTAGCGCTGTTCTGAGGGTTGCTGTCTACGGTGCGATCCGAACCTTGCAGAGTGGGGCTGGCGTTGTAGCCCGCCAGCGCCCCGCCACTGGCGAAGTTGCTGGCGTCCACCGTCACCGTGTAGGTGCCGGGGGCTTCCGTGAAGAGGTAGAGTCCGCTGCCGTTGGTGGTCGCATGGTCGGTCACCGAGCCGCCGGAACCGTTGGTGCCGGTGAGGGTGAGCGTCACTCCCGAAATCCCGGCCTCGCCGGTGTTCTGGATGCCGTTGGCATTCAGGTCGTTCCAGACGAAGTTGCCGATGGTCACGTTCTTGTAGTAGCCGAAGTCGATGGTCAGATCGCTGCTCCCGCCGGGGAGCGCAGAAGGATTGGTAGCGCTGTTCTGAGGGTTGCTGTCCACGGTGCGATCCGAACCTTGCAGAGTGGGGCTGGCGTTGTAGCCCGCCAGCGCCCCGCCGCTGGTGAAGTTGCTGGAGTCGATGCTGACGGTGTAGGTGCCGGGGGCTTCGGTGAAGAGGTAAGCGCCGCTGGCGTTGGTCGTCGCATGGTCGGCCACCGAGCCGCCGGAACCGTTGGTGCCGGTGAGGGTGAGCGTCACTCCCGAAATCCCGGCCTCGCCGGTGTTCTGGATGCCGTTGGCGTTGGCGTCGTTCCACACGTAATCGCCGATGCTCACCGGCTGGTAGTAGCCGAAATCAACCGTCAGATCGCTGGAGCCGCCGGGCAGTGCGGCGGGTGTGGTGCCGCTGGGGTTGAGGTTGCTGTCGATGGTCCGATCACCGCCCACCAGCGTCGCGCTGGGATTGTAGCCGGCCAGCGCCCCGCCACTGGCGAAGTTGCTGGCGTCCACCGTCACCGTGTAGCTGCCGGGGGCTTCCGTGAAGAGGTACGCGCCGTTGCCGGTGGTCGTGGCATGGTCGGTCACGCTCTGGCCCAGCCCGTTGGTCCCGCTCAGCGTCAGGGTCACGCCGTTGATCCCGGTTTCAGTCCCGTCCTGGATGCCGTTGGCGTTGGCGTCGTTCCAGACGTAGTCGCCAATGGTCACCGGCTGGTAGTAGCCGAAGTCGTTGGTCAGATCGGACTGGCCGGAGGTCAGGGTGATGCCGGTGGTGGGGTTGGGGTTGCTGTCGTTGGCCGGGGTGCTGCCCGGGGCGTTCACCGTTGTGGGCGTGTAGCTGCTCAAGGCCGCCTGGGCGTTGTTGATCGAGACGCTGTAAGTGCCGGGAGCGAGGTTGCTGAAGAGGTAGGCGCCGTTGCCGGCGGTGGTCGTGGTCAGGTTGACCGCGGCGCCAGCCCCGGTGGTCCCGGTCAGGGTCACGGTCACGCCATTGATCCCGGCCTCGCCGGAGTCCTGGATGCCGTTGGCGTCGGTATCGGTCCAGACAAAGTCGCCGATGCTCACCGGCTGATAGAAGCCGAAGTCGACCGTCGTGTCGCTGCCGCCACCGGGCAACGCCACAGGCGTCGTCCCGCTCGGGGTGGGGTTGCTGTCCGTGGCCGTCGTGCCCTTACCCGTGGCCGTCGGTGTGTACCCAGCCGGGGTGGTCACCGACACGGTGTACGTGCCGGGGGCTTCCGTGAATGAGTAGGCCCCGTTGGCATCGGTCGTGGTAGTGGCGCTGACGGGGTTACCCGCGCCGTCAGTGCCGCTCAGCGTGAGCGTCACGCCAGGGATGCCGGGCTCGCCCGCATCCTGCACCCCGTTGCCGTTCAGGTCGTTCCAGACGAAGTTGCCAGATCATTCCAGACGAAGTTACCGATGGTCACCGGCTGGTAGAAGCCGAAGTCGACGCTGAGGTCGGTCTGACTGCCCAGCGAACCAGTCGGATTTGCGTTGCTGTCATTGTCCGTGGTGCTTCCGGGAGCGTTCACCGTCGTCGCCGTGAACCCCGACAAGGCCGGGTTCACCGCGTCCACGGTTACCGTATAGCTGCCGGTCAGTTCGGTGAACAGATACTTGCCGTTGGAGTCGGTGGTCGCATGGTCGGTGACCGGGTTGCCGTTCCCGTCGGTTCCGGTGAGAGTAAGTTTTACTCCGGGGATCCCGCTCTCGCCACTGTCCTGGATCCCGTTGGCATTCGCGTCGTTCCAGACGTAGTCCCCGATCGCCACAGACAGGAGATGTGTCGGAGTCTGCTCGCCAAAGTTATAGTTTATGCCGTTGGCCCCAAACGGAAGGTTGATCGAGGCCAGTTTATCGTGACTGGCGACGCCGCCGAGGGAGCCCGGGTTATCCGTGCCGTCGACGTATCCGCTGGGCTCATCGTGTGTAATCGTGTATGTGCCGGCATTGAGATCGGAAAAACTGTAGGACCCGTCACTCGCGCTGGTCGTGGTTTCGTTTACAGGATAACCGCGGGAATCCGTTCCCGTCAGCGTTACCACGGAGCCGCCGATGCCCGTGTCGCCGTTGACCGCATCAAACACACCGTTCTTGTTCTGATCATCATAGACAAAGCCGGAGAGCGAGCCGCCCGGAGGCGTAGTGCCCACGACGCCTTTGGCCTGTCCCTTGAAGTCGTGGGTGAAATCGCCAGTGAAAATCGGCCCTTCAATGACATTGTTGCTGTCCGTAAACGCGTCGCTGCTGATGGTCACTCCGATGTCTTGACCAGACCACATCGATTGCAGCAAGCCCCCAGTAGGCACAAATCGTGCGTCATATGTGGCGGCCACAGGATAAATGGCTGCCAACCACCCGAATGCGACGATCTTGCCCGTCAACAGCGTGCCGCTGGCGGTGTCCCCCTGTGTGTCATATTGGACAGTACCTGTCAGCGTAAAATCTGCTCCAGAAACACCGCCGATCAGGTTACCAGCGTGGTCGAGAATCGCGTGCATCGTGAGGGTCGCGTCGGCACTGTAGGTCTTGAAATTGAATATGGTAAGGTACAATCTTTGGGGAATCGCAACAACGTCAAACTCGCCGTTGGCGGCAGTGTAGCTCAACGAACTCACCGAGTCGTAGGCGGTCTTGGGTAACGGAGGGTTGATTCCCAGGAGCGTAAGCATCGTCCGGCTCTCGAGCGCTTCCAGAGCGGCCCGGTGCAGGGCGCTGCGCCGCTTCCGCCGGGCGCCAGACGAGGCAGGAATCACCGAGGCACCACGCGACATTCGATTGGGCCAATTCATCATAAGGCACTCCTCATTCACTGGAAAGCGGCATAAGTTGGCCAGCGCACATTTACGCTTCGTCTGCTCATGAGATGTAGAACGCGGATAATCTCTTCAGTGCGAGAGCCATGATACGGCTCTGTAGTACCACACCCGTGACGATGCTCTACGCTCCCAGATGTGCCCTCGCACGCGACCAATCAATACGGGATCCCGGCAGAAGTGGGGATGCCCGACCATTACTTTCGCATTCGACGACGCAGCGCGGCCAACCCGGCCAAACCCACACCACCCATCAGGGATGCGGACGGCAGGGGCACCGCAACCGCATAGTTGTCAGCAACGGCATTGCTGTTGCTCAAGTCGATGGAGAAGCTCGTGGCAACCGTGTCACTTGTTTGAACGATCACGCCGGTGTTGATGTTAGAGATGAGTGTATTGCCAAACTTATTCTGGAGGTCGCCACCGGTGATGGTCACCTGGAACAACATCCGCCATACCTCCATACCGACAGCTGCGTCCTTCGTGTCCGTCAGATAGAAATTCGTGATGTTGCCCTTAAGCAGCAGTCCGTCGCCGACGAACCCGCGGCTTGGGTTATTGACGCTGCCGTAGATCGCAAACGACGACGATACGACCGCATTCCCGTTGAACACCAGGTCGAAACTCCATCCGAGGGATTGGTGTCCTACAATCGACGAATTAAACGGGTCGCCGGGGTGTCCCGCAGTCGGATCCAGGACATCACCAATGGGGACGTTACCAACATCGACAATGCTCACTGGGAGGGCATGACCGCTCAGATGACTGGCCGATACGTCCAGACTAAGCGACTCGAAGATGGCGGACATATCGGGTCTGCCGGTGGCAGCCGCCGACAGATTGCCGAACTCAATCACAGGGCTTCCATCGGCACTGGTCACCCCAGCGAGGAGCCCGGCAAATACGACAGCAGCCACCCTGACCGACGACGACAATCCCTCTATGCACCACACCATCGCAATCCCGAGAATATTTCGCATGGCTCTCCCTTTCACAATTCGCTACAAACTGGCCCTTCGTCGGAAGTCTCCTCTGCCGGTGCGGCCGACCAAACCCACACCAGTTTTGCATGATATACACGATAGAGAAGCCCGATCAAGTGAAATTCTCGTCTTCCCGACAGTCCAACACGCCCGATTCACCGGGTAATCGCGGATGACGCCTGCGGCAAGCTACCCAGCTTGCCCTCCCCGCCCACTCCTTCATGCTTGTGGCAATCTGGGAGACAATTACGGTCTGGTGAAAGCAGGGAACTGCGTTTCACTGGCCCCCGGAAAACCTTGCTTTGCATTCCGGCCGTTCCTGCGGTACAACCTGACATACGCCAAACCAGGAGACTCAGGAGCCCGGCATGGAGGCCAACCGGCTGGCAAACCTCAACGACCAACAGCACGCCGCGGCCACCTTCGGTGACGCGCCGCTGCTTATCATTGCCGGCGCGGGCACGGGCAAGACCAACACGCTCGCGCACCGCGTGGCCGCCCTGATCGGACGCGGCGCCTCGCCGGAGCGCATTCTCCTGCTGACTTTCACCCGCCGCGCGGCCACGGAAATGCTCACGCGCGTCCGGCGGATTCTGGCGACACCAGTTATCAGTGATCGGTCATCGGCGATCGGTGTCGGATGCTCCGCAACTCCAGCGCGGCAGGACGACCACCGATTGCCGACCACTGACAGCCGATCACCAACAGACGCCACCGCCGCACCCCTCTCCCGCCTCTGGGGCGGCACCTTTCACTCGGTCGCCGCCCGGCTGCTGCGCATCTACTGCAAATCCATCGGACTCGACGAGACCTTCACCGTGCTGGACCGGGGCGACTCCGAAGACCTGCTCGACGTCGTCCGCGGCGAACTCAAGCTCGACAGATCCAGCGCCCGCTTCCCCCGCAAGGGAACCTGCATGTCGATCTACTCGCGCTGCGTCAACGCCCAGGAACCCATCGAGAAGGCGCTCAAGATGTTCCCCTGGTGCGAGGCCTGGGCCGACCAGCTCAAGCTGCTTTTCCGAGATTACACCGCCCGCAAGCACGAACAGAATGTGCTCGACTACGACGATCTGCTGCTCTACTGGTTCCACCTCATGCAGGATGACGCCGTGGCGGCCGAAGTCCGCGCGCGGTTCGATCATGTCCTGGTGGATGAATACCAGGACACCAATCTTCTACAGGCCGGGATTCTCGAGCGTCTCCGGCCGGCCGGCCGGGGGCTCACCGTCGTCGGCGACGACGCCCAGGCCATCTACTCCTTCCGGGCCGCCACCGTCCACAACATCCTCGATTTTCCCAGAGTCTTCCCCGGCGCGGAGGTGCTCAAACTCGAACGCAACTACCGCAGCACGCAGCCGATCCTCGACGCGGCCAACGCGGTCATCGCACAAAGTCCCCAGCGCTATCACAAGGAACTCTTCACCACGCGCACCAGTCTCCAGAAACCCCGTCTGGTCACGCTCATGGATGAGGACCAGCAGAGCCGGTACATCGTGCAGCGCATCCTCGAACATCTCGAAGCGGGCATCGCGCTCAAGAAACAGGCCGTGCTTTTCCGGACGGCGCATCACAGCGATGCGCTGGAGGTCGAACTCTCGAAAAAGAACATCCCCTTCGTCAAATACGGCGGGCTGAAGTTCCTCGAAGCGGCGCATGTGAAGGACGTGCTGGCCATCCTGCGCCTGGCCGAGAACCCGCGGGATTCGGCCAGCGGCCTGCGCGTGCTCACGCTCATCGACGGCATCGGCCCGGCCACCGCCCGGCGGGCCATGGAGCACCTCGCGGGCGGCAGATTCGACCCGGCCGCGTGGAAGACCTTCGCCGCCCCGCCCGCGGCCGAGCAGTGGCCCGCGCTCGTCGAACTGCTCTGCCTGCTCCGATCATCACGTCTGGAACTCTCCGCGCAGCTTGGCGCCGTGCGCAACTTCTACACCCCCCTGCTGGAGAAGCGCTACGACCAGGCCCATCTGCGGGCCCGCGATATCGAGCAGCTCGAGCGCATCAGTTCCAATTTCGCCTCGCGCCAGCAACTGCTGACCGACCTGACGCTCGATCCGCCGCACAGCACGCAGGACCTGGCCGGCGAGCCGCTGCTCGATGAGGACTATCTCATTCTCAGCACCGTTCACTCGGCCAAGGGATGCGAGTGGGATGCGGTCTATGTGCTGCACGCCGCCGACGGCAACATTCCCAGCGACATGGCCACAGGGAGTGATGAGGAGATCGAGGAGGAGCGCCGCCTGTTCTACGTCGCCCTCACTCGTGCCAAGGACTTCCTGGATGTCTGTTTCCCGCTGAAGTATTACCATAAGAAGTGGGCCACCGGCGACCGCCACACGTACGCGCAGCTCACGCGGTTCCTGCCGGATTCGGTGGTCGATCGGTTCGAGCGCGTCAGCCTGGAAACCCCGGGCACGGCCGACCCCATTTCGAAGACGACGGCCGGGGATGTGCGGAAGAAGATCGCGGCGATGTGGACGTGACGGCGGAAATTCGAATTGCACAGCGCAGCCGGAGCAGATTCAGATTTCTTGATCTCGTCGTCTCCGATGCGGTGAATTCCGCGTCGGCTTGGAATTGGAGTTGGCACTTTCTCTCTCGGCAACCGGGCATTGGCGGGGCCGAGTATCAATCAACAG
>JBEKVL010000524.1:0-5162 GCA_049514055.1 Tepidisphaeraceae bacterium
GCACGGCACCAGCAACACCGTGCTGGCTCCATATCCCGCGGCCGCCTTCAGCGCCGCCTCGGTCGTCTCCAGCGTCCTGGCCGCCTTGGCCTCGTCCTTGTTGTTGAACTCCGCCCACCCGCGCAGCACTCCGTGTACGCGCATTCCCATCTTCTCGGCAATCTCCCGTCCCCGGGCGGCTTCCTCGGCCGATACGATGGCCGTGGTCTCCACTCCCTCAAACCCGGCGGCTTTCAGGGGTGCCAGCGTCTTCTCATCGACTTTGCCGATGATCTTGGCCTTGTGCAGCGTCGTCTGCATCGCCGCCGATGCGGTGTTGGCCGCGGCCAGGCCAAGTCCGGCCGCCGCTGACAGGGCAAGAAACTCTCTTCTGTTCGTTGTTATCATGATGTTTCCTCGCTCGTGGTGTTGTTGCTCAGTACACAGTTGCTCGTATCACTCTACCATCCCGGCGGCGTTTTGTGACGGGCGGTCGGACTTTCATGCACAGCAATCGCATGTAGTGCCGCCGGTGTCCTCACCGGCGGAGTCCGGGACATGCGGACAATGCCAAAGACCGCCAGTGAGGACACTGGCGGCACTTGTTCGGCGTATGCGATTACTCAGTTTGCGATGGACGGCCGGACTTCCACCGTCGCACCTGGCAAGCTACGACCATCAGGCCGGGATAGACGCCCAGATCGACCAGCAGGCTCGGCGCGTCGAGACAATGCGCGCCGCAGCCGGAGAGTCGCCCTTGCTCAAGCACCTGCGCGCGACGGGGAAATTTCCGTGAGTATCCCGTTGTACTTGTTGGAATTGGCCTCATTGGCGGCGGACATGGAATACATCCGTGATCGCATCGGGTGGCTACGTTTGGCTCGGTGAAGTTTCGGACCCAATCATCCCCCATGCTATTGACTCAGCCCAAATGCCCCGTTAACTAATCGGCCCACGGTCTTCCAAGGTACCCGTGTGAAGGAGTATATCCCTTGGGTTACGATTCGATTGTCTGCGTAAAACAGGTGCCGGACACGGCAAATATCACCGGCGACGCGATGAAGGCCGACGGTACGGTCAATCGCGGTGCATTGCCGGCGGTGTTCAACCCCGACGACCTCCATGCGCTCGAGGCGGCGCTGCAAATCCGCGATAAGTCCGGCGGAACTGTCACCGCGGTCACCATGGGGCCCATGGCGGCCTGCGAGGTGCTGCGCGAGTGCCTCTATCGCGGGGCCGACCGGGCCATCCTCATTTCCGACCGCCGCGCGGCCGCCAGCGACACGCTGGCCACCAGCTATATCCTCAGCCAGGCCGTGCGAAAGATCCGCACTTACGACCTGGTCTTCGCCGGCCGGCAGGCGATCGACGGCGATACGGCTCAGGTCGGGCCGCAGCTTGCGGAGAAACTCGGGCTGCCGCAGATCACCTACTACGAGCGACTGGCCGACCTCTCGGGCAGGACCATCCGCGTTCGCCGCAATGTTGGCAACGGTTATGAGGTGCTGGAAACCCGCCTGCCGGTGCTCCTGACCGTCCTGGACACCGCCAACGAAACCCGGCCCTCGGCCGCCAAGCGGGTGATGAAGGCCAAGCGCGTCCGTTCCAATGGCGAGATCGTCAACGAAGTCGCCGCCGCCATGCCCGCGGCCGCCCAGGGCGAGAAAGACGCCGAAGTCGCCAAGCGCATCGAAAAGCTCAAAGCCGCCGGTCTGCTCATCGAGCAATGGAACCTCGACGACATCGCGGCCGACCTGCAATGGTGCGGCATGTCCGGTTCGCCGACGAAGGTTCATCGCGTGCAGTCGATCGTGCTGAGCAAGGAAGGCTACACCGAGATCCCCAACACCGAAGAAGGCATCCGGAAAATGATCCACGAACTGATCGTGGATCATACGCTGGGATAGAAAGCGGTGACAGCAGATGGTGGGCAGTGCCCACCCTACGGACCACTGACTACGAACTAACCAAAATGATTGACCCAAATCCAAAAGGTGAAGTCTGGCTTTTCGCCGAGCAGGAAGACGAGCATCTGAGCGAGACCTCGCTCGAGCTGTGTAGCAAGGCTCGCGAGCTTGGCAACAGGCTCGGCGTACCCGTCGGCGCGGTGCTGGCCGGCTGGAACGTGCGCGAACTGTCCTATCGCCTCATCGCCCACGGTGTGGACAAGGTTTACTACGCCCACGACACCCGGCTGGAATACTACCGCACGCTACCCTACGCCCGGGTGATGTGCCAGCTTGTCACCAAGTACAAGCCGCAGATCGTCATGTACGGCGCCACGCCCATGGGCCGCGATCTTGCCCCGCGTATCGCCTCCGAGATGCGGGCCGGGCTCACTGCCGACTGCACCGATCTCCAGATCGGCGACTACACTGACCCGCGCACCAAGACCGTGTACAAAGACCTGCTGATGCAGATTCGCCCGGCCTTTGGGGGCAACATAATTGCCACCATCATCAACTACGACCGCTGGCCGCAGATGGCCACGGTTCGCGAGGGCGTCATGCGTCTCGGCGAAGGCGACCCGCGCCGCTCGGGGCAGATCATTGAAGAGAAGATGGAGTTCAGCGATTTCGAGCAGTCGGTCAAGCTGATCGAACGCGTCCGCGAGAAGCGCAGGGTCAACCTCAAGGGCGCCCGCATCATCGTCGCCGGCGGCGGCGGCGTCGGCTCCAAGGACAATTTCAAGCTGATTCACGACCTGGCCGGCGTGCTGGGCGGCGCCGTGGGCGCCAGCCGAGCGGCCGTCGACAGCGGTTTCGTCAGCAAGGACCACCAGGTCGGCCAGACCGGCACCACCGTCCGCCCGGCGCTCTACATCGCCTGCGGCATCAGCGGCGCGGTCCAGCACCGGGCCGGCATGGAAGAATCCGCCAAGATCATCGCCCTGAACTGGGACAAGGAAGCCCCCATCTTCGGCGTCGCCCACTACGGCATCGTCGGGGATCTCAACAAGATTATTCCGACGATGATCAAGGCGATTCGGGATCGAGGATGAGCAGATAGTTGCCAGTTGTTAGTTGCCAGTTGCCAGTAAGGCGCTCGGCACCTCCTACTGGCAACTAACAACTAACAACTGGCAACTACCATGGCTAACTTTTTCACCGATAACGAAGACATCCAGTTCCTCTTCAAACACCTCGACCTGGCGCAGATCGCCGCCGTTCAGGAGGACAACTTCGCCGGCGCCACCGGCCCCGGGCAGGAGTACGCGCCCATCGATGCGGCCGACGCTATCGATAACTACCGACGCATTCTCGGCATCGTCGGCGACATCGCCGCCAACCACATCGCCCCGCGCACCGAGCAGATCGACCACGAGGGCAACTCCCTCAACGAGGACGGCACCGTCACGCTCAATCCGCTGGTGAAGGAAAACCTCCGCGTGCTCGGCCAGGCCGACCTCATGGGCTTCACGCTGCCGCGTCAATACGGCGGCCTGAACTGCCCCAGCCTCGTCTATACCATGGCCAACGAGATCGTCAGCCGGGCCGACGCCTCGCTGATGAACCTCTTCGGCCTCCAGGGCATCGCCGAAACCATCAACGCCTTCGCCGATCAGAAGATCAAGGACGAATACCTCCCGCGCTTCGCCACCGGCGAACTGACGGGCGCGATGGTCCTGACCGAACCCGATGCCGGCTCCGATCTTCAGGCCGTGGCGCTGAAGGCCTGGCAGGACGAAGATGGCCAGTGGCGGCTGAACGGCGTCAAGCGCTTTATCACCAACGGCTGCGGCGAAATCCTGCTGACGCTCGCCCGATCCGAACCCGAGAGTAAGGACGGCCGCGGGCTGTCGCTGTTCCTCAACGAACGGTCCCCGCGCATCAAGGTTCGCCATCTCGAAGAGAAGCTCGGCATCCACGGCTCGCCCACCTGCGAGCTGGTCTATGATGACGCGCCCGGCAAGCTCATCGGCGATCGGCAGATGGGCCTCATCCGGTATGTCTTCAGCCTCATGAACGGCGCCCGCGTGGGCATCGCGGCCCAGTCGCTCGGCATCGCCGAGGCCGCCTTCCGCGTCGCCCGCAAGTACGCCAGCACCCGGAAGCAGTTTGGTGTCGCCATCGAGCGACTTCCGGCCGTCGCGGAACTCGTTACCGACATGAAGATCCACATCGAGGCCGCCCGCGCGCTCACCTACGAAACCGCCCGCGTCTGCGACCTCGAAAACAACAACCTCCGCATCGTCGAACTGAATCCGCCCAAGGATCCCGAAGAACTCAAACGGCGCAAGAACGATGCCCGCAGTTTGAAACGCCTCAACGGCATGCTCACGCCGATGAGCAAGTACTACGCATCGGAGATGTGCGTCACCGTCGCCACCAACGCCATCCAGGTTCTCGGCGGTTCCGGCTACATGAAGGACTATCCCTCCGAGCGGCTCCTCCGCGATGCCCGCATCACCACTATCTACGAAGGCACCAGCCAGTTGCAGGTTGTGGCGGCCGTCCGCGGCGTCTGCTCCGGCGCGTTCGAGAAGGCGATCGATTCCTACGAACAGCAGTTCACCAGCACCGATGAAGTCCTCATCGCCCTCAAGAACAGGCTGATGGAAGGCAAGCAACTGATCCTCAAGGCCATCGCGTTCGTCAAGGAGAAAGGCGCCGAATACATGGACCTCCATGGCCGCCGATTGGTCGACAGCGCCATCACCGTCCTGGTCGGGCACCTCTTCCTGCAACAGGCCGCAGCCAGCGACCGCAAGAAAGCCGTCGCCCGCCGGTTCATCCAGATGCAGGTTGCCAACATTCGTCGCGACATCGACGTGGTCCTCAGCGGCGACCGCTCGGCCTTGGAAGAATACGCCATCCTTGCCGGCCCCGCCCCCGTGGCGTGAGCGTAGGGCGCGAAAACGCCGGTGGGCACCGGCACCACTTGGGGTTTCGAACGGAACAACTGCGAAGGGCCGAAGGGAGGGGCGGGCGGGGTTGCGGATGGTGTGCAGAAAAAGAAATTCTGGAGGTTTACGGTTTCGATGACTTGAGACATAAGGGGCTGTTTCTAAAGTGGTTATGAGTGGTTTGGGGCGTCGGAAACAGGTGGAAATCGGTGTCTTTTTCGGCGTGGTTCAAATCCAACTGACACTTTGAGGTGGGCACAGAAAAGGACCGACTCCAGTCGATAGTGAGGTTGTTGCATCCCATATCGAAAGGAGTCGGTATGCTCAGCGTACACAT
>JBEKVL010000525.1:0-5160 GCA_049514055.1 Tepidisphaeraceae bacterium
ACATCTCGTCCTCTCCAGCACCGCCAGCCAGGAGTGCATGGAGCGGGCCATCGAACGCTTCAGCCAGGTTCGCGTCGACAAGATCATCTTTACCAAACTCGATGAGGCCGTTCACATCGGCGTGGTCTTCAACGTCATCCGCAAGGTCAACAAGGCCTTGTCCTATATCACCACCGGCCAGGATGTGCCCGACCACATCGAAGTCGGCCGGGGTCGCCGGATCGCCCAACTGATTGTCGCACGCGGCGACGGGCCCCATTCCCCACTGGTCGCCGGACGAGGGGAGGCCCAATGACCCTGATGGACCAGGCAACGTCCCTTCGCATCCTGGCCGGCCGCCAGATTCGGGCCAGCGTCATCGCCGTTACCAGCGGCAAGGGCGGCGTCGGCAAATCCAACATCGCCGTCAATCTGGCCATCCAGTTCGCCGCCGTTACCAAGAACGTCGTCCTGCTCGATGCCGACCTGGGGCTGGCCAATGCCGACGTGCTCTGCAACATCGAACTGCCGTTCAATCTCTCGCACGTCATTTCCAACAAGAAAGCCCTGCGCGAGGTGATGGTTCGTGCGCCGGGCGGTTTCCGGCTCATCGGAGGCGCCTCGGGACTGGCGCGAATGGCCGATTTATCGGACTATGACCGCCAGCGTCTGGTGGACTCCCTGGCTCTTCTTGAGCAGAACGCCGACATCATCATCATCGACACGGGGGCCGGCATCAGCCCCAATGTCCTCTCGTTCACCCGTTCCGCCGACGACGTGCTCATCGTGACCACGCCCGAGCCGACGGCGATCACCGACGCCTACGCCGTCATCAAGGTTCTTTCGCGCGAGGGCCGCGAGCAACGCCGGCTCAGCCTGCTCGTGAACCAGATTCGCACGTCCGGCGAAGCCCGGCTGGTCTATGACCGCATCGCCCGTGTTGCCCGGCAGTTTCTCGGCGTGAGCGTTTACGACGCGGGGTACATCGTTCACGATGACTGCGTTTCCCAGGCCGTGCGCAAGCGCGAGCCGTTCCTGCTGGCCTCCCCGCGTTGCCCGGCCAGTCTCTGCATAGCCCAGCTTGCCGCCCGTTTGCACGATGGCCTGGCCGCCGTGCCTCCGCAGCCGGCGGGATTCTTCTATCGTATGTCGAAATGGTTCTGGAGATAAGAGGCAGGGTGGGCACTGCCCACCATTGGAATGTCAATGATTCACAGAATCGCCGCCAGCCTCGCCCTGTTGGCCTTCGCCGTCTGCCTTCTCGAAGGTGGTTTCAGCGCCGGGAATTCGTTCTCGACCACCATCCTCCGGGCGCTCATTGCGATGAGCGGAACCTACTGTGTGGGCCTGGTCGTCGGCTGGGCGGCCCAGCGGATGGTCCAAGAAAACCTGCGAACCGAGGAAGAAAAGCTGAGAAAAATTCAGAAGTCTCAAGAGGAATGACCGATAACTCGAATTGGCCTGTCCTGCGCGCATATCTGATGCACGGATGCAGCGGCCAATTCGTGCAGGACCCAACGGATTGGGAGTGTTACTATGGCCAACAAAGCAAGTCGTGACATCAAGCATATCTGGAGCGAGTACAACAAGTCCCGGGCCGATGCCAAAGCGGCCGCCGTTCGCGGTGATGAGAGGGCCCGTCTCGTAGCCGAAAAACGAACCGAGATCTGCCGCAACGCCCTGATGGAGCACTATCTCCATCTGGTGCGCTACAATGCGGAACGTATCCATACCAAGCTGCCCGACGAGGTCGAGCTCGACGACCTCATGTCCTCCGGCATCTTCGGCCTCATGGACGCGATCTCGGCCTATGACCGCGAGCGCGGCGTCAAGTTCGAGACCTATTGCGCCCCCCGCATCCGCGGCGCCATTCTCGACGAACTGCGCTCGATGGACTGGGTGCCCAGGCTCGTCCGCAGCCGCGCCCACAAGCTGGAAGGCGCGACCAAGCAGCTCGAGGTGGAACTTGGCCGCACTCCCACCGAGGAGGAGATCGTCGAGCGGCTTCACATCAGCCGCAGCGAGTACGACAAGATGGCCAAGGATGCCAGCGCGGTCGGCGTGGTCTCCCTGTCGCGCAAGTGGTTCGAGACGGATTCCAACAAGGACGTCCGTGAGATCGACGTACTGGAGGACAAGCGCGGGGCCGACCCGGTTCGCGCGGTCCAGCGCAAGGACCTCAAGGAACTGATCACCAAGGGCCTGAGCCGTGCCGAGCGGCTGATCATCGTCCTGTATTACTTTGAAGAGATGACCATGAAGGAGATCGGCGCCACGCTCGATCTCTCGGAGTCCCGCGTCAGCCAGATGCATACTTCGATTCTGATGCGCCTCAAGGCCCAGATGGCCGACCGTCGCAAGGAACTTGCCCAGGTCGCCGCGGGGTGACGGCGGGGCGAAGCACCAGACAGGGGCGACTTCGCAGGCAAGAAGGGCCGTCGCCTCAGTGCTCAGCGCTGCTCCGTGCCGTTCCCTTCCGGCTTGTTCGCCGTCGATCGGTATTCCGCCGCGCGCACGGCCGTCAGCCGGCCGCCTCGTATCGTAATCACGTACGAACTCTGGCCCGCGGGCAGGAGCACATCCACGCGGTCGGGATCCCTCAACCCGACGGCCATCAACTCGTCGATGGTCGGGTTGCCTCCGTACACGCGCAGGACCGCGACGCTGCCGGGCTGGAAATGCCCCTCCCTGGGGCCGAGGACCTTGGTCTCGCCCGGGCGGATCAGCTCGCCCCAGTGGCGATCGCTGTACTCCGGCGAGTGGATGGCCACATCGGCGGGCGTGGTCCATCCTTCTTCCTTGGGTTCGCGCGTTTTGACGAGCCCCACCGACACCGGTGCGGGGGAGATGTTCATGACCTCCACGGTGAACTGCGTCGCCGGCGGGTCGCCGACGCAACCGAGAACCATGCTTGCCAGACACACCGCGATCAGCGATTTCATCATGATGGACCTCTCAAGAATGTACCCGAAGGTGGATTGCTTCTTCCGACGCCTGCTCGTACGCCTCCTGAAACTCCTCGGCCTGATATTCCCTCGCCTCCACCGTTCGGGCGTTGACGACCAGCCGTATCTCCTCCTGATCGAACGGCCAGGGCTCGACCTTCATGGACCACGGGGCCGTTCTGGTGAACTGCAGCGTCATGGCCCGGGCGCCCTCGCGCGGCACGATCCCTTCGATCTGGGAAAAGGGCGTCTGTGCGCAGCACATCACCAGGCTGAGACGGTCCATCGCCTGGAGAGTATTGTGGTTGCGGCGGAGTTGCTCTTCCTCGGCGATCTCCGGCACGACTGCCAGCCCGAGTTTCAGTGGCACATCCAGCCGCATGCTTAATTGTCTGCGCAGAGTCTCCTGCCGTTCCGCCTCGGCGTGCTGAAAACGGTTGATATCAAACTCGGCGCGTCGGGTGCGGATGTTCTGGGCCGCGAAACCGGAGAGTCCCATCACGTGCAGACTGACCAGCAGCCTGGCATATGTCGGTGCCTCGGCCAGCATTTCTCCGGCCCTGGCCCACGCCCGCAGGGCGATGCCCAGCGGCGTCTCGAAGACATCGTAGGGGTAGCCGCTCGGGTTCAGCGCCGGCCGCCGGTCGTACTCCTGCCAGCCGCAGTCGTGCATGGAGACGGCCTCGACGACCTCGGCCAGGGGTTTGGGGCGTTCAAAGCGGCTGTTGCCGTAGTGCGCGGCCAACCGCCCGCTGAGCAGTGCGTGCTCGTGCTGCGCGATGAGGCAGAAGCAATCGTCCACGCGGCGGCGAATCATGGGAGCATGTTAAACCGGCCGTGCCTCGTTGTCATGCGGTTACCGCCGATCGATCACGGATGGGGTGTGTGGCAGTCGGGAGGGCCGTGCTCCTGCACGGCCGGGTGCGTGTCATACGAAGCGGCCGCAAGGGACTGCGGCCTTCCCATTTGCCAGCAAGGACGGGCAGACCATCACGGATGACCGGCCGCCGCCTCCGCCCATCCGCCGCCCAGTGCCTTGTACAGTTTGACAATGTCCGCCGCGATCGCCCGGTCGACGAGCACAAGCTGCTCCTCGGACGAAAAGAGGTCCTTTTGGGCATCGAGAACCGAGAGGAAGTCCACCAGACCCTTGCTGTAGAGTTCACTGGCCAGTTCCACGGAGCGGCGGTTTGCGGCCACGCTTTCGGCCAGCGCCGCGCGGCGTTCCCGGTCCCGGGCGTGCGCCACGATGGCGTTCTCCACTTCCTCCAGCGCCAGCAGCACGTTGCTTTCGTAGCCGATCAGTGCGGCATCGGTGCGGGCCGATTGAACGGCGATCTGTGAGCGAATCCGGCCGGCGTCAAAGATCGGCCAGCTCACGCCGGGGCCGATGGACCAGAAGCCGCTATGAGCGTCGGCAATGTGCGCGTAGCGGTTGGTCTGCACGCCAAGGTTGCCGACGATGGTGAATTTCGGAAACAGGTCCGCGGTCGCCACGCCGATGCGCGCTGTGGCGGCGGCCAGTTCGCGCTCGCTGCGGCGAATGTCCGGCCGGCGACGGAGCAGCTCCGAGGGCATGCCCGGCGGAAACGCGACAGGGCCGGTCGGCATGGCGGCCTCGCTCGACAGCTCGCCGAGCAGCATCCCGGGATCGCGGCCGATCAGGACCGAGAGCCGGAAGATCGACTGCGAGATCGCCTGCTGGACCGGCGGGAGCACGGCCTCGGTCGACGCCACCAGTGCCCGGGATCTGGCAACATCGAGCTCGCCGGTCAGGCCGGCCTTGAAACGCGTCTGCGTCAGTTCCAGCGTGTCGCGCTGGAGCTTGATGTTCTGCCGGGCGATGGCGAGTTCGCGCTGGCTGCCGCGCAACTGGATGTAGTTCAAGGCCACCTCGGCCATCAGGCTGACCATCACGTCGCGATTGGCTTCCTCGGCGGCCGCGATGTCAGCCTCGGCCGCCTCGATGCCGCGTCGGGTGCCGCCGAAAATGTCCAGTTCCCAGAGGGCATCCGTGCCGATCTGGTAGTTGGACTGTTCCTGCGCCGCGGGATTTTCGAAGCCGGCGATGGTCATGCCCGGCAGTTTCTCGCTCCCTTTGTAGCGGGAGGCCGAACCGCTGAGGTTGGCCGTGGGCCAGAGACCGGCCGCCACGATCCCGCGGGCGGCCTTGGCTTCGCGAAGCCTGGCCGCGGCGAGCTTCAGGTCGAGGTTGGACTTCCCGGCCCGCTCGATG
>JBEKVL010000526.1:0-5159 GCA_049514055.1 Tepidisphaeraceae bacterium
CGAATACTGGATCGTCGATCCCGATGCGAGAACCGTGGAGCAGTATCTGCTCCGCGGCGAAAACTACGGATCACCGCTGAAGGTTTGCGAGGGCACTTTGGAGAGCGCCGCCATGCCCGGTTTTCGGATTCCATTGCAGGCGTTGTTCGATGAGGATGTCCGGGCCACGGTGCTGGCGGATCTGGTGGGCGGCACGGGCTGAATGCTCTGCCCGGCTGCACGGGCACCATCAAACATGGTGGCCCATACTGAAAAAAGCAGGCGACCTGTGCTCAGGTCGCCTGCTGTCGTTGTTAGTGTGGGAGCAGCCCGGGGGGGAGGCGGCTCCCACGAGGAAAGGGGGTGGTGGGGGGACCACCCCGAGGGTCCATGCATGGCAGACCTCAACGTCCGGGCATGCGTTATTGTCAATACTAACCTAGAAAAAACCCTACAACTTCCACTACTTCGAATATGATAGCCTGCCATGGCTCCCGTGTAAAGGGGCTGCAAATATTTTTTTTCACCATCTCCGATGCACGCCAGGCTGGTTTGATTATACTCAAATCCGCTATGGCCGATCCCAGGAGAATCCTTGTTGTCCAGCCCAGTTGGGTCGGTGACGCCGTGATGGCGACACCGGCGTTGCGCGCCCTTCGGGAACTCTACCCCAGGGCCGAGATCGCTTACCTGGCCCGGCGGTATGTCAAGGCGATCTACACCGGCATGCCGTGGTACGACAAACTGATCACCTACCGCACCGGCCGCACCAAGGCCAAAGCGGGCAAGGGCACGTTGCGTCTGGCGGCGCGGCTGCGCGCTCGCAAGTTTGATCTCGCGATCCTCCTGCCCAACTCGTTCCGCAGTGCCTTGATGTGCAAGATGGCCGGCATCAAGCAGGTCGTCGGCTACGAGCGCGATGGCCGGGCGTTCCTGCTCAGCGACCGCCTGCTGCCATCGCGGGACAAAGGCAAGTACGTGCCATCCCCCATCCTGCGCTACTATATGGGCATCGTGCAGTACCTCGGCTCGCGCAGCCGCGATATGAAGATGGAACTGTTCGTGACCAGTTCCGAAATTCGCGAGGCCCAGGCGATTCTCGCCCGCGCGGGGCTCGACCCGGACCTCGACCGGCCCGCCGCCAGGGGAGCCGGCCCGCTCGTGCTGGTCAACCCCGGCGCACAATACGGCGATGCCAAGTGCTGGCTGCCCGAGCACTTCGCCGAGGCGGCCGACCGGCTGATCGAGGAACGCAACGCCACCGTGCTCATCAGCGGCACGCCCAGGGAACGGCGTATCCTCGACGCCGTCCACAGCCAAATGAAACACGTGGCCATCGACCTCGTCGCCAAGGGGATCACCCTCGGGGCGCTCAAGGAAATCGTCCGCCGCTGCGACCTCATGATCACCAACGACACCGGCCCGCGGCACATCGCGGCCGCGTTCGGCGTGCCGGTCGTGACCATCTTCGGCCCGACGCATCCGCAGTGGACGGAGATCGACTTCGACAAGGAGCGGCGTGTGTCGGTGAAGGTCTTCTGCGGGCCGTGCCAGAAGAAGCGTTGTCCGCTGGACCACCGCTGCATGACGCGCGTGTCGCCGGGAATGGTAGTCGACGCCGGCAACGAACTGCTGGGCAATGGCCAGTAGGACAGGCATTCCTGTATGTCATCAATCTGTCGTCAGTAAGTCATCGGAAGGACCGATCCATGACCCCTCGCCTCTCCCGCCGGACCTTCGTCCGCACCGCCGCCGTCGCCGCCCCGTATCTCCTGGCCCCCCGCCGGGCCCTCGCGGCCGACCCGAAACTCGCCCCCGGCAACCGCATCGGCGTCGGCATCATCGGCGTTGGCGGCCGCGGCGGGTATCACCTCAAGGCCATGCTCGACCATCCCGGCGTGCAGGTTGTCGCCGTCTGCGATGCCAATCTCACCCGCCGCGAGGCCGCCCGCGAGCGAACCAGCGAGAAATACGCCGAGGCCGAAAAATCCGGCCAGTACAAGGGATGCGCCTCCGTCCAGGATTTCCGCGAGTTGATCGCCCGGGGCGATGTCGACGCGGTCATCATCGCCACTCCCGACCACTGGCACGCCCTGGCCGCGATCATGGCCATGAAGGCCGGCAAGGACGTCTACTGCGAGAAACCCGTTTCGCTGACCGTGGCCGAAGGCCGCGAGGTCGTCAGCGCGGCGCAGCGTTTTGGCCGGATCTTGCAGGTCGGCAGCCAGGAACGCAGCAACCCCAGGGGCCGCTACGCGTGCGAACTGGTGCGCAATGGCCGGATCGGCCGGCTCAAGACCATCACCATCGGCCTGCCGGTCGATGCCAGGGACTGCGGCCTGCAGCCCGAGCAACCGATCCCGCCGGACCTCGACTACAACCTCTGGCTCGGCCCGGCGCCGTATGCGCCATACACGAAAGTCCGTGTCAGTGGCAACTTCCGCTATATCTATGACTACTCCGGCGGCGAAATGACCGACCGCGGGGCGCACGTCGCCGACATCGCCCTCTGGGGCGCCCAGCCCTGGCTCAAAGGCCCAGTCGCCATCGAGCCGAAAAACGCGGCCTTCTACACCAACAGCCTCTACAACACCGCCATCCGCTACCACATCACCTTCACCTATGCCTCGGGCCTCCAGATTATTGTCCAGCACGACCGCGCCCGCGGCATCCGTTTTGAAGGCGAGCGGGGGTGGATCGAAGTTGCCATCCACGGCTGCGCCACCACCGCCAGCGACCCGGCCATCCTCACCTCCACCATCGGCCCCGACGAAGTCCACCTGCACGAAAGCCCCGGCCACCACGACGATTTCCTGCATGCCGTCCGCACCCGCGGCGATGTCGTCGCCCCGCCTGAAGAAGGCCATCGCACCGCCACGTTCTGCCACCTGTGCAACCTCTCCCTGATCCTCGGCCGCACGCTCACCTGGGACCCGCAGACCGAGCAGTTCGTGCATGACCCGGAAGCGGATCGGATGCTGTCCAGACCCATGCGGGTGCCGTGGCGATTGGTGTGAAGAGGAAGGCATTGAGGCACAAAGGCACGCAGGCACGAAGGGAAATGTAAAAGAAAAGGGATCGAGGCACGAAGGCACATAACCACGAAGAGAAATGCGGAACATGCAAAACAGTCGCCCCCACAACTCGTCTGTCACTTCGTGCCTCCGTGCCTTCGTGCCTCCGTGCCTTTGTTTTCTCGCCTGCCTGGCTGCTTCGCCGGCCACCGCCCAACCCTTCCCCGGCAACCCCGACCTTCTCGCCCGCCCCGACCTGAAACTCGACGAACTCTTCAATCGCCTCCCCGACTACAAACTCGGCGACGACCGCACGCCGCTCGAATTCCTCGCCGCCAATGTCGCCGCCGCCTCGAAGGACATGGCCGCCCCCGAAACCCGCGACCTCGCCCGCCGTCTGGCCGGCCTGCTCGACGTCCCTTCCAGCTACGACTGCAAGGACTACGCCCTGCGCCAGCTCCTCATGATCGCCGGCCGCGACGAAGTCCCCGCCATCGCCAAGCGCATCGACGACCCCGGCCTGGGCCACATGGCCATCGCCGTGCTCGAGCGCATGGAAAACGAGGCGGCCGACAAGGCCCTGCGCGACCAGCTTCTCCTGCTCAGCCAGGACTCGCGCATCATGACCATCAACGCCCTGGGCAATCGTCGCGACCAGCAGGCCGTGCAGCTCTTCAAGGAACTGCTCTGCGAATGCGAGCCCAGTGTCGCGGCCGCCACACTCGCGGCCCTGGGCACCATCGCCACCGACGATGCCCGCCGCCTGATCGAAACCAAAAAGCAGGCCGAGGATCCAACCGTCCGCTTCGCCTCGCTCGACGCCCTGCTCCGCGTCGCCACCGGCCTGCTCGCCGGCGGCCGGAACAACGAGGCCGCCGGCATCTTCCAGAACATCTTCGAGGACGAGAAGGCCCCCGACTCCCTCCGCCGCGGCGGCCTCCGTGGCTGGGTCATGTCCCGCCCCGATCGCGGCGTCCCGCGCCTCGTCGAACTGCTTCGCAGCAACGACTCCGCCCAGCAGACCATGGCCATCCACGTCATGCGCGACATCCCCCCCGGCAAATCCGAAAAGATCGCCGATTCCTTCGGCAAGTATTCCCCGGCCGTTCAGGTGAAAGTGCTCAACATGTTCGCTCTTCGCCACGACCCCGCTGCCAAACTCGCCGCCGAAGCCGCCCTGAAATCGCCCGATGCAGAAGTCAGAAAAGCCGCCGAGTCCGCCCTTAAGCCGCTCCCCGCAAAGTAGATGGCAGGGCCAGCGTCCTTGCTGGCCTCCGTGAATCGTCACCTGTCTACTGCCGGCTGCGCTGCGATTGCTCGATCTCCTGCAGGAGCCGTGCGCGCCGGCGCTGATAGTCGGCCCGTGCCGCATCGACGCGTTGTTGCCCGGCGAACGCGAAAACGGCGGCAACGAGCGCGAAGATACCCATGCCGACAGGCACCAGCGCGAACACGCCGGGGGCGCCGTTACTGCTCGCAAATCCCAATGTGTTCGATACTCAGGGCGACGTCGGAAAACGCATCTGGCAGCCCAGACTCTCGTAGCACGGGCGTCTCGCGCGTCGTGCCCGTGATATCGGTATTCCGACACAGGTCGAAGCATCTGCCATGCCTTTATCTATGAGCCATGTCATGGTACTTTCTGTCGCGGTTAATAGTGCGGGGTATTCGCCGTCGACCGCGTTTGCAGGAACTCATGATGTCGCTCGAACTTGAGACTCTCGACCAGTTCCGCGGTGGCGACATGTCGTTAAGAGTCATTCATAGTCTCTTCCCCGACGACCAGCAGTTTGCGAAGGCGATCCAGGCAATGCTCCTCAATCAGGACATTCGGCTGCTAGCGCACGATGGCAGCGAGGTTCCACAGTGGCGTTGGCGTCAGTTGTTTGTTGCTGCATGAGTACCGATATAACATATGAAATTGTATTCCACAACTAGCAGAATCGACGGAATCGGCGATTAGATAGCGGGTTGTGGGTGCGTCTGCTTCTCGGCGTGATAGCTGGAGCGGACCATCGGGCCGGATTCGACGTGTCTCAGGCCGCGGGTTTCGCCGCGCTGTTTCCACATCGCGAACTCGTCCGGATGCACCCAGCGCTCGACGGCCAAATGGTTCGGCGTGGGCTGGAGGTACTGGCCGATGGTCATGATGTCGCAGGAAATGGC
>JBEKVL010000527.1:0-5156 GCA_049514055.1 Tepidisphaeraceae bacterium
TCAACTTGCTGTGCCAATGCAACGGGAAGCCGCATAAGCTACTGCGATCAAATGCCTCGTTCAGCCCGCTGAACTCTGCCTCGTCAACAGGAACTGGCGGCACTACTCCTCAACCTTAACACGGTGCTCTCCACCCCAGTGGTCTAAAACAGCGTCGGCTGCTTCGGATCATCTGCCGTCGATTCCACCTTGCCATCGCCCAGCCGCGTCACCAGACGGTCGCCGCCGTGGACCTGGGTGCTGGAGCGGATGACGGCGCCAGTTTTGCGGTTGGTGGTGATCGAATAGCCGCGGCCAAGCACCTGTTCCGGGCCGATGGCGTTGAGGCGGGCGGCGATGTGATCGGCGGCTTGCTTGCGCAGCGCGTGGGCGGTCGCGGCGGCGCGGTCCAGGCGCTGGGTCAGGTCGGCCAGGCGCTGGCCGGCGAAGCGCACGCGCTGGGCGGGGTGGTTGCGGGCCAATCCGGCCGAGAGGGAACTGAGATGCGTGGAACGTGTACGCATCCAACTCGCCCAGCCGCGCCAGAGGCGCTGCTCGGCGACTGTGAACTGCTGGCGCATGCGCATTACTACCGTGGACGGCCGGTTGGCTTCGAGCCGGGCCGACAGCATCGCCAGGCGCGACTGCTCGCGGCGGAGGCAGGCCGCCAGGCCAAGTTGCAACGCTCGCTGCCGGTCGTCGAGGAATTGTCGGGCCGCGAGGATGCGATCGAGCGGCCGCTCGAAGAACGGATGCTTCTCGATGATCGCGAGCGTCCGCCGCGCCTCCTGCACGCGATTGCGCGCCTCGCGGCGCAAGCGCTGGCCGGCCTGCTCGATGGTCTCGATCGCGTTGCGCCAGTTGCGCGTGGCCACCTGGGCGGCTTCGGTCGGCGTGTGGGCGTGATGGTCGGCCACCAGATCGGCGATGGAGACATCCACCTCGTGGCCGATTCCTGTGATGATCGGGATCGGACAGGCGGCCAGCGCCCTCGCCACGACCTCCTCGTTGAATGCCCACAGGTCTTCCAGCGATCCGCCGCCCCGGCCCAGGAGAATCACGTCGATGCCGCCGATGGTCTGGTGCTGCCGGCCGAGATCGGTGATGGCCGCCGCGATCTTCTCGGCCGCTCCGTCGCCCTGCACGGGGACGTGGTATACGACCAGCCGCAGGAACGGGAACCGCCGCAGCACCTTGAACATGTCCTGGATCGCGGCCGTTTGCGTCGAGGTCACGATCGCGATCGTCGTCGGATAGGCCGGAATCGGCTTCTTTCGCTCCGGCTCGAACAGGCCCTGGGCCTTGAGCTTGTCGTGAAGTTGTTGAAATGCCATTTGCAGCGCGCCCAGACCCACGGGTTCCAGTCGCGTGATATAGAGTTGGTATTGCCCGCGCTGGGCATAGAGCGAGATTCGCCCCGTGGCGATGAGTTCCATGCCGTCTTCCGGCGAGAACTTCAGCCGGGCGGCATCGGAGCGGAACATCACGCAATTGATGCAGGCGGAGGCGTCCTTGAGCGTGAAGTAGAGGTGGCCGCTGCTGTGCGCCTTGAAGTTCGACACCTCGCCCAGCACGCGTACCGATCCGGGAAACGCGCCCTGCAGCGCCCGCTCGATCTGGGAGGTCAATTGCGAGACCGTCAGCGCATCGGCCACTGGCGTTGGCTTGCCGGCCGGTTTGGCGGTGGCGGCTTTCTGCTCGTCCATGAGCTTTTTCTGGAAGTCGAAGAAGTCCATAAGGGGAGTATACCGCATTGTTCGGCGTTCACGCTTCAGCGTGTCTTTCGAGGGTTTCCACACGAAGACACGCTGAAGCGTGAACTCCGAACACGGCAACATCCACCGCGACCGGACGTACCGCACTCAGAGGAATCAAGCATGCTCCGCACCATCGCCGCCACAGTCATCGCCGCGTTCGCCTGCTGTGCCCTGGCCGCCGGGCCGGTCAGCCACATCAAAGTCCTTTCGGACAATGTCGAGGACGTTTCCAGCCTCGAAGCGTGGAAGCAGTGGGCCATCAAGGATGGCATGACCGACCAGCAGAAGGCGCTGGCCGTCTGGGAGACGGTGGTGAAGTTCCGCCACCAGGAGATTCCGCCGAATGAGTTCCTGGAAGGCGAGGGCCACCCGCACGATCCGATAAAGTCATTTAATGTCTACGGATACAACCAGTGTTGTTGTGCCTCGGCGATGGTCGAAGCCCTTGCCCGCTACGCCGGGCTGGAGGCCCGCGGCTGGGGAATCATCGGCCACAGTGTTCCCGAGATCAGGATCGACGGCAAATGGTGCATGTTCGACGCCTCGCTGGTGAACTATTTCAAGAAGCCCGACGGCTCGGTCGCGGGGGTCGAGGAAGTCAACAAGAGCATCGTTGACTGGAACGCGAAGAACCCACAATACAAGGGCGACCGCAACAAGCTCTACAAATTCATGGCCGGCGGCGGCTGGCGCAAAGGCCCGGAAATCCTCGCTGGCGGCACCGGCTACGACGACAGCGGCTGGCTTCCGGCCGCGACGCATGCCTGGGGCGACAGCATGCTCGAATTCGGCGGCGGCAAGAACTTTCTCTACGAATACGGCACGGCCGTCGGCTACGAGGTGAACATCCAGCTTCGTCCCGGCGAGAAGCTCGTGCGCAACTGGTCCAACAAGGGCCTGCATGTGAACGCCGCCGAAGGCGCCGGCTGCTCCACGCTCACCGAAACGCCCGCCAATGCCAGTGGCCAGTTGCGCTATTCCGCGAAGTTCGGTGACCGCGCGCCCGGCCGGATCGGCAACGGCACGCATGAATACACGCTGCCCCTGGCTGCCGGCGCCTATCGCGACGGCATGCTCTTCGTCGATAACATTGAGGACACGCCCGCCGGCCCGCGCGTGAAAGACGCGGCCAAGCCCGCCGAGATCGTCCTGCGGATGCCCAGCAGCTACGTTTATCTCGGGGGCGCGCTCGCCTTGACGCCCACGATTGGCGATGGCGGCTCGGTGGCCGCCAGCATCTCCCTCAACAACGGCCTGGACTGGAAGGAGCTGGCCAGGGTCACGCAAAGCGGACCGCAAACGATCAACCTCAAAGACTACATCTATCGCAAATACGACTATCGCCTGAAGTTCACGATGTCCGGCAGGGGCACTGGCCTGAGCGCCGTGAAAGTAGCCCAGGACATCCAGCACTCTCAGCGCCCGCTGCCCTTGCTGGTGCAGGGCGACAACCGCGTCCGTTTCTCGGCCGGCGCCCAGGAGGGAACCATCACCGTCCAGGGCAATGTCAGTCCCGACGTACCCAAGGGAAAGAACCTGCTCTTCACCGATTTCCATCCCAAGTTTGAAGGCGTGCAGGCATCGCTGCTCCGGCTCGAAGGCGGCGCCGGCCGGTTCACCGTGCCCATCGAAACTCCTGGCGACATCACCTGCCTGCGCATCGGTACGCACTACCGGGTCCGCGACCCGAAGGACACCTGGACATTCGAGGCCAGCTTCGATGGCGGCTCCACGTTCGCGAAGCTGGGCGAAGTCCACGGCCCCACTCCGGGAAGCAGCGCCTACCTCGTTTTCGACAAGCCCCCGGCCTCGGCCCGCTCGGCCATCGTGCGCATGTCCGGCACGCAACGCAACACCACCTGCATGCTGGATCTGCGTATCAGCGCGGACTACAGGGAACCGACCGGCGCGTTCGCGCCCGTGAAAGTGAGCTACGCCTGGGACGAGGACGGACAGTCAAAGACCAACGAGTTCGTCGCCAAGTCGCCTCAGGACACCTGCACGATCCACTGCGACAAGAAGCCGGCGATGCGGTCCATCACGCTCGAACTGGCGGAATAGCAGCCGTGAAAGAAGCGGATTAAACACGAAGGCACGAAGCGGTTTCTGGTTGATCGGATGATGGTGATTTACCTGCACAAAAACTTCAAGTAAAGAAACCGGCCCATGCCTTCCGCAACGTGGTGTACAACATCCGCAACGAGCCACTCAAGCTGCACAACAGTCCTTCCGGCGCCGTGATCTTCCACAACACATTCGTCAGGAAAGGCCCGCCGCTGCTGGTCTCGACTTCTGCGCCCGTGTCCAACTGCTGGACGCGGGACAATCTCTTCATCGGCACCACCGGCCGCGCCGTCAATTTCGACTGCCCCATGAACGGCTGCGACTTCGACTGATCGTGAAAAAGAGAAGCCGGGACTGCGGGCGTGAGAGTCAGTCCCGGCTCTGGAGGGCGGAATAGACCAAATCCAGTCAGAGAATCGCGCAGGCGATGGGGCGGCCTCCTGAAATCATTGTACTGGCCTTTCTGATGGATCCAGCGCAGACGTGTCTCGTCACCATTCATTGTGCGAGAATAGGCGACAGGAGGAAGATTAACCGGGCGACCGGGCGGATGCAACAAAAAAATGACGAGTGTCTCGCTGGCATCCCGGCGACCGGCAACCAACATCTGGCAACCGCCACCCTCAATCGAACTCATCCCCCTTGAACGTGTCGCCGAGGTACTCGTGTTTCACCCGCGGGTCCTTGATGATCTTGCGGGGCACATCGTCCATGATCTTTTCACCATCGACGATGATGACGGCCCGGTCGCAGATGCGCAATGCCTCGACGACCTTGTGCTCGGTGATGAGCACGCTCTTGCGGAACTCCATCTTCAGTCGCTTGATCTCGTTCTGGAGATCCTGGACGGCCAGCGGGTCCACACCCGTGAACGGCTCGTCCAGCAGGATGAGCTTCGGGTCGCTGCAGAGTGCCCGGCAGATTTCCAGTTTGCGGCGCTCACCGCCGGAAAGCGTGTCGGCCCGCTGGCGTTTGAGCTTCAGCAGGCCATAGTGCCCCAGCAGTTCCTCGGCCTTGTGGTGGCGCTCCGACCGCCGCAGGTTCCGGGTTTCCAGCACCACCTGCATGTTCTGCCAGACCGTAAGCCGGCGAAAGTCCGACCTTTCCTGCGACAGGTATCCGATCCCGCGCCTCGCCCGCTTGTACATGGGAAGGTGGGTGATGTCCTGCCCATCGAACGCGACAGCGCCCGAATCGGGACGGATCATCCCCATGATCATGCGGAAGGTCGTCGTTTTTCCAGCGCCATTTCGACCGAGAATACCTACGATCTCCTCCTGTTGCACCACAAAGGAGATCTGGTTGACGACGACCCGGCCATCGTAACTCTTAACAAGCTTGGTTGCTTCGAGAAGG
>JBEKVL010000528.1:0-5156 GCA_049514055.1 Tepidisphaeraceae bacterium
ATCGCCTTCGCGGAGCAGCAGCAAACCGGCGTCGCCGGTGAGGCGGTCATCCTTCTGGCGCACCTTGATGGACCGGTTGAATGTCGGCTCCCAAAAGCATCCTTGCTCTTCACCCATGACGTGATTCTCCTGCACTGTTGTCTACACGGTGATTACACCTGTAAAGACAATGCGGCAGGAACTTCCGTGAGCGGCAAAATCAGAGGATCGTGAATAAGGCGGGATCAGACCATTGTAGTGGTGCCTCCCTGCCACACGCCCGACACCGATACTTGGAGTTTGGTGGGCTGAAAGGGTTCACGAAATCCATTCGGTGCCCGCAGCACATCGGCGCCATTGCTGCAGCCGGCATTCCCTTGAAGTCAGATTCGGTGTACGGCTTGTGCCCGACTTGGGCCCAATAATCAATCAACGCCTTACGTTCTTCGGGTCCGAACGGCGATAGGTATTTGTCTTCATCGCTGCCATACCATACCTCCGCATCAGGCAGGCGTCGTTCCAGCCATATCGCAATGGCAATGAACTGCCAGGGGTCTGCTCGCTCATATCCAGGCCCGTAAAAACTCCGCCACACTACCACATGCCACCAGTAGGAATCGGGCTGGTCCTCTGGAATGCATTGAGGCCGGCCCTCATCCAGTTGGATCGCGGTGTAAAGCTGACCAGTATCAACGCCATAGAAATTGCCTGTTACGTGAGATCCGACGGCATCAATGAGGTCGTAAGATAGACGCAGCAGTTCCTCCTGCGCCAGCAGTGTTGACGTTCTGAATTTTATAATTGCGCCGACTCCCATAGCTTCTCTCTTCGCTATTGTGGACACAACAATAATACGTCAATTCTTCACACCGCGATAGCATACACACACGCCGAAGGTCAGCGGGAACTGCGACCCATCGACGAAACCGGCCGTGGTCATCATTTCCAGCATGCGCTCGCGGCCGATGAAGGTGTTGACGGACTCCGGCAGGTACTTGTACGCGCCGGTGCGGTCGCCGCTGATGATCGTCGCGGTGACGGGGAGCACGCGGCGGAAGTAGAAGTTGTAGAGGCCGCGGAGGAGGGGGTTTTTCGGCAGGGAGAATTCGAGGATGATGACGCGGCCGCCGGGTCGGAGGACGCGGTGGAATTCGCGGAGGGCCAGTTGCGGGTCGGCGACGTTGCGGATGCCGAAGGCGATGGAGACGACGTCGGTGCAGGCGTCGGGCAGGGGGAGGCGCATGGCGTCGGCGTTGAGCCAGGAGATGGGGGATTTCAAATCGGGGATTTGAGATTTCAGATTTGAGATTTCAGATTGGGGATTTGGGAGTTGAGATTTGAGATTTGAAAGGTCGGATTTCCTCCTCGCGATCGGCAGCATCTCAAACGTGTAGTCCAGCCCGATGACCCGCGTCTCATTTTGCACTTTGCATTTTGCATTTTGAATTTGAAGCTCGCTCGCGAATTTCAGCGTCAAATCCCCCGTCCCACACGCTGCATCCAGCACCGAGTCCGTCGGCTTCAGTGCCGCCAGTTGCACCGCCCGCCGGCGCCAGTATTGGTCCATCCAGAGCGAATGGAGATGGTTGTTCAGGTCATACGACCCGGCGATGGCCGCGAACATGCGGCGGACGCGCGATTGCTTGTCGGCCACCGCGTGGGGGTTGGCCAGCAGGGCATCGTTCCAGACGGTGGGAGAGTTTCGTGGTTCGGGCATCGTGGTGCGATTATAGAGGACGGATTGTGCAAGTCATTCCTGTAACACGCCGGGGTTTCGATTGTTAGGAAGGATGAGGAGTCGGCAAGAGGCCGGTATGGCCGGAATGGAACTGGTGGCACGGGCATCCTGCCGTGGTGCCGGTGTTCCGGCACATTGGCCATGGGCCGACAAGGCAGGCGAAGAGCATCCGATGTCGCGGAGTACCGCGACAACACGGGCAAGATGCCCGTGCCACCTGCCACAGGCGGGACGCCCCGTGCCACGCAACACAGGCGGGACACCTGTGCTACGAAAGAAGGCCGGACCTCGCGAGGCCGGGAGCCAATTTGCATGACGCAGATCACATTGCCAATGACCGACGCTGATGAAGCCAGGCCTGACGCCGCGACGACTTTCGACGCCGGGCCGGCGTGGATTCTGCTGCTGGCGCTGCTCGCCACCATTGCCGGCTGGATTCCCGGGCGGACCATGTTGCCGAATCCGGAGACGGCCGATGCAACGGGATCGGGGTGTCTCAATACGGTCGCGCCGTCCACGGTTTTCGCGGGTGAGTGCCTGCGGTACGGCCGGTTGCCGTTGTGGAATCCACAGCAGCCGTTTGGCGGTGGGCCGCTGCTGGGCAACGGAGAGGTCGGGGCGCTTTATCCGACGGTGTTGCTGAACGCGTTTCTGCCTTCGCGGGTGGCGTGGGCGGTTTCGGGCGTTGTCTTGTACTGGGTCGCCGGATTCGGGGCCTGGTGGCTGGCGAAGAAGTTGGGGATGCAAACGGCCGCGCGCATGGCCGCGGGTGCGGCGTATATGTTCAGCGGGGCGCTGGCGGTATGGCTGAATCAGCCGATTGCACAGACCATGGCGCTGCTGCCGCTGGTGATCGCGGCTTGCCTGAATCTGGCGGGCAAGCCGAGCGGGTGGCGATTCGCTGTGCTGGCGCTGCTCATCGGCGTCTCCCAACTTGGCGGCCGGCCGGATGTTTCGGCAGGGTTTCTCATCGCATGCATGCTCTCATGGGTCTGTCTGATGATCGGGCAGATGCCCACGCTGGCGGGACGTCGTCAGGGTGGGTTGTCTTTCTGGGTCGGCGGATTGCTGGCGATGATCGCAGCGTCGGCCCTTGGGCTGATGCTGGCGGGCGTGCAATGGGTGACCTGGGTCGAGTATGTGATGGACTGGACACCGCAGGCGTTTCGATCCGTCTTCGACCCGCAAGGACGCGACACGACGCGCACGGCGGTGATGTTCGTGCTGCCGGCCGTGGTGGCAATTGGCCTGGCGTTTGTGGGAATTGGGCGCGGGATCGGGCGTGGCTCGATTTCCTGGGTGCTTCTGGCCGCCGTGGCGATTGCACTGGGATTGCACGGTGGCTCGGAGCGGGAGATCGCCCGTCGCTGGTCGCTCAATTGGGCGCTCATGCCGGCCATGCTCGGCGTGGCCGTACTGGCGGTGGCGATGCTGGCGGCGATCGGGGTCGGGTTGGTGCGTGTGGATGCGTCGCGAATTTGTATCGCGTTGATCGCCTCCAACGGGCTGGTTTTTGTGTCCTGGTGCCATCCGGGATCATCGGCCGGGAAGGTTCGCTCTGCTGCCTCCACTCCGGCACTGGTTCCTCCGCGGATATCCCTGCTGCGGGCCACGTCGCAGGTGCTGGCGTCAACCCGGCCATCAGTTCTGCCCTTCGGCGCGAATGCCGGCGATGGCAAGCCGCCTCGCGCCTGGATCGCGCGTACCGGCCAGCAGGTTGCTTCAGGCACCGCGGCACTGCTTGCCACGACGCGGCCAAGTCTCGATCCGCAAACCGCTGCGGTCATCGACTCGGAACTGGCGCCGGAGTATGCGTTCCTGAAGAATTCGGAAGAGACCAAGTACCTTTCACTTGCCCGTTCAGCGTCGCCAATAACCGGCCGCCCGACCGTTACCTGGATTGACGATTTCCCCGATCGCATCCGCTTGCGGATCAATGATGGTTATGGCGGCTGGCTCGTGCTCGCCGAACCCTTTGCGCCGGGCTGGAAGGCCACGTTCATCTGGAACGTTTCCTCCACGTCGGCCGGCAAGAAGAAGGAGCACGACGTCGAGAAGGATTCCCTGGTCTTCCCGGCCTTCGGCTGCCTGCGAGGCATTCCGCTGCCGGCGGGCGCGCCGCAGCAGGGGCGCCGCGGCGGCCGGGACTTCCGTGAACTGGGACCGTGCGAGGTTCTCATCGAATATCAGCCGCGTGGGTTCAAGCACGGCTGGCTCGTCAGCCTCGCTGGCGGGCTTGTGGTGATCATGCTGCTGGCCGGACAACTCATCAACGAGCGGCTTCTGCCCGCCGGGAAGCGCAAGGAGAGCGCCGATGCCGAGCGGACCTGAAGACCGCCAATACTGGGTCAAGACACTCGACCGCATTGCCCGCCCGGTGCTGGCGGCCCTGTCGCAACGGCAGCTCAAGGCCACGATGCCCGTGGAAGCGGCCCGGCCGCAACTTCAGACCGATCGCGCGAAGGTTACATATCTGGAAGCGCTCGGCCGCACGCTCACGGGCATCGCCCCGTGGCTCGAACTCGGCCCGGCCGACAACCCCGAAGGGAAACTCCGGGCCGAACTGGCCGACCTGTCGCGCAAGTCGATTGATGCCGGCACCGATCCGCAATCGCCCGACTACCTGAATTTCAAGACGGGCGGCCAGCCGCTGGTGGACGCGGCCTTCTTGGCCCACGCCATCGTGCGGGCGCCCAATGAACTCTGGAAGAAACTCGACGACCGGGTTCGCGCGAATGTCGTGGCTGCCCTCAAACTCACGCGGGCCATCAAGCCGGGGGAAAACAACTGGACTCTGTTTGCCGCCATGGTCGAGGCAGCCATCCACCGCGCCGGCGAGGAGATCGTCCCTGACCGCGTCGAGTACGCTTTCAAACGCCACATGGAGTGGTACAAGGGCGACGGCGTCTATGGCGACGGTGCCTGGCTGCACTGCGATTACTACAACAGTTTCGTCATCCAGCCGATGCTGATCGACTGCGCCGATGTCTTTGCCGGCAAGCTTGCCATCGCGGACAAGCTGCGTCCCGTTATTCTCGACCGCGCCCGCCGCTACGCTGCGATCCAGGAACGGCTCATCGCGCCGGATGGTTCGTTCCCGCCGATCGGCCGCTCGCTCTGCTATCGTTTCGGCGCGTTCCAGTTGCTGGCGCAGATGGCGCTGCGCCGCGACCTGCCGCGAAGCATCGCGCCCGGCCAAGGCCGTTCCGCGCTCACGGCCGTCATCCGTCGCATGATTGAAGCCCCGGGCACGTTCGACAAGGATGGCTGGCTCACGCTGGGCTTCGCCGGCCATCAGCCCGCCATGGCCGAGACGTCAATACTGTCCGGAACAGGTTTCACATGAAACATTAACGTAGTCTTAACTTGCGCTTTCGGGTCGATCGTGGTATTTCTATCATCATGGTGGCTCCAGCCCGCGGACAACTTGGCCCCGACA
>JBEKVL010000529.1:0-5128 GCA_049514055.1 Tepidisphaeraceae bacterium
CAGTACGCCACGCTGCTGGGCAAGAGTGCAGATGCCGAAATGTATGGCAAGCAGGCGGCAGCGCTCGAGACGGCATTTAATGCCCGGTTCCTCAATCGCGAGAAGAACATCTACGACAACGGGACCGCCACGTCGAGCGCGCTGCCGCTGGCGTTCGGGATGGTGCCTGCGGAAGTCCGCGAGAAGGTGTTTGCGCAACTGGTGGACAAGATTCTGCAGGAGAACAACGGGCACATTTCCACGGGCCTGGTGGGCGGGCAATGGCTGAACCGGGTACTCTCGGACCACGGCCGGCCGGACGTGGTCTACACCATGGCCTCGCAGCGCACGTTTCCATCCTGGGGCTACATGATCGACCAGAAAGCGACGACGATCTGGGAGTTGTGGAACGGTGACACGGCCAATCCCGAGATGAATTCGATGAACCATGTGATGCTGGTGGGCGACCTGGGGATCTGGATGCACGAGTACCTCGGGGGAATCCGGCCGGACTCAAAGAGACCGGGATTCAAGCAGGTGGTTTTCCGGCCTGAGATCGTGGGCGATATTTCGTACGTGAAGAGCTCGCATGAAGGTCCGTATGGATTGATTCGCAGCGACTGGACGATAAACAACGGCCAGCTTGAATGGAACATCCGGGTACCGGCGAATTCGCGCGGCGCAGTGATTGTTCCCGTGAACAGTCCGGACCTCGTGCATGCACCGGAGGGGGCGACATTTCTGAAGGTGGAGGATGGCCGGTGTGTTTACGCGGTCGGCTCGGGGCGGCATTACTTTGAGGCGAAGTGGCCTTCGAGCAAGTGAGACACGGCGCGTACGGAAGTGCTCGTGCGACCAGGTATTTGCTTGCAGAGGGGTCGAGCACGGGCACGTACTGCCGCATGCCGTTCAGGCGGATCTGCCGGCGCCCGGAACTCAGGATCTCGACTGGCTCTTGAGGACAACGCGGGTTGAGAATCCCTTTCAGTCCGTGCCTTTGGACGAACGTTGTTCACACCTGGCCACCGAAGCGCCCGCCTCGACCGCGGCCGACGCGGGGAGTCTGCAAGACACAACTTACTCCTTCGCCGGCCGATTCGGCCAGAACCACGCCGGCTCCTTGTTGCTGGCACCGTTGGTGGTAAGTCGGGCCACCTCGTCGTCTCCCGCCTTGTTCAGATCGATGGTCCCGGATCGCTCCGCAGACACGACGTAGATATTCCAGCCGTCGGCGTAGACGCCGATCATCTCGTTGGCCAAGGCATATGTTCCCGGTTTGCTCACATCACCACGGCCTTCCGGTCCCCGGCTGAACGCCAGAAACCGCCCGTCGGGCGACCAGTCCACATGGTAGACCTTGTTCCTGCTATCCTTGATGCGCAGCCTCCATGGGCCGATGGTGGGGTTGTTCGAATCCAGATCCAGCGGCGCGACGGCCAGTTCGTGGTCGTCGGCTCCCCAGGCGATCTGTTTGCAGTCGGGGCTGAGACACGGCCGGCAGCCGGGGATATCAAGCTTGACGATCCTGTTGCCGTGGGCCTCGATGAGAATAATGGCATGGCCGATGTCCATGCCGGCGTGTACGGTGGTGGCGATCCACTTGCCATTGGGCGCGAAGCTGGGGTTGTAGGTTTGGTGCAGTTTCCCGCTGTTGGGATGCGGCTCGGTCTTACCGTTCCGCAGGTCATAGTAAACCATCCCGTCGCTGTAGCCGTCGGTGGCGTTGAATTTGGGATACAACTGCGGCGTATAGGCGATCACGTTGCTGTCGGGGCTCCAGCACGGCTCGCGGATGTAGTCGCCGATCTTCCTGCGGTTCCTGCCGTCGATATCCATGAGGTGCAGGCTGCGAATGGTGCTGTGCCCTTCACCGGCGTCGGCCAGAAAACAGATCTTTTTGCCGTCCGGTGAGATCTGGGGATAATGCTCGTTCTCCTTCGGCGTATTGGTGAGGTTCACCGCGTTGGAACCATCGGCATTGGCCACAAAGATCTCCCAATTGCCATCGACATAGCACTCGTAGGCGATCTTGAAGGGCGATACCTTGAGCCGCTGGCGCAGGGTGGCTTGTTCCTCGGCCGAACCGGCGCCGGCCAGACTGATGACCGTCGCAAGCATGGCTGCCGCGCGTATCGACCGGTTCCAACCGACTGAAAGCCCCGGAGTCGTTTTGGCTTTGTGCTTCTTCTGCCACCGCTTGATGCCGACAATGGCGCCGATTACGACCTCCATGGCCAGGGTAATCGAGCTTGCGGGACTCACGAATACAACATCCATGATGACGTCTCCTTTCGCCGCTCTCAGAAACTCTAGCCGATTCGCCCGGCGATGCCCAGCAATCGTGTCGGCGCGGCGCGGCAGTTCTTCCGGGAGAGGGGATTCCGGCGCCTGAGGTTCTTCCCATTGAAGGTAATCGCCCCGGCTTGTCGGCGGTAAGTCGAACCACAATGACCTGATCCTCGGGGCTGGCGACCGCTTCGCACTGAGAGGCAACCTCGCCCACGCGATACGAGACCCCGGCGATGTTGAACAGGAAGAGTGATCCCGGTTCGGGGAACCACGCGTCTTGATTTTCTGTTGAATTCAGCGTATTTGGCCATCTGCGCGGACGACTTCTTTTGCAGGTGAAAGTCCATGGGTGACGCTTATCCTATTGAACCGGTCGAGGTGCCACAGGTGCGGACGAGCTACCGCCGGATCATGACGCCGATTCCGCACCCGCAATCAGTGGAGATCCTGCGCCGGCTGCGGGCCGCGGAGCCCCGCTGCATGGAAGGCCAGCCGCCCGTCGTGTGGGACCGGGCCGAAAGCGCGGCTGTGTACGACGCCTGGGGCAATCGCTGGATCGACTTCTCCTCGGGCGTGCTGATCGCCAGCGCCGGCCATGGCCGGCGGGAGATGGTCGAGGCGATCGTCGCGGAAGCATCCAAGCCGCTGCTGACTACGTATTGTTTCCCGCATGCAACCCGCGTCGATCTGGTGGAGATGCTGCGGAAACAGGCCCCGCGACCCGACGACAAAGTCATGCTGCTTTCAACCGGTTCGGAAGCCACCGAGTTGTGCCTGAAGCTTTCTCGCGAGCACGGGCGGCGCGTTGGCAAAACAGATACCGTCTTCGTTACGTTCCAGAATGCTTTCCATGGCCGCACGATGGGTTCTCAACTCGCCGGGGGCATCGCCAGCCTGAAGGAGTGGATCGGCTATCCCGACGAACACTTCGTGAATGTCCCGTTTCCCGATGGTGGCGTGCGCTGCCGGCCGGCGGACAACGAGTTCTCCGCATTTGAGCGGGCGCTGGCGGCGCAGAACATCGACCCGGCGCGGGTGTGCGGGGTCATGACCGAGACCTATCAGGGCGGTAACTCATCGTTCGCGCCGGCCGAGTACATGCAGCGCCTGGCCGAGTGGTGTCGCCGCCACCAGGCCGTGCTGGTCATGGACGAAGTGCAGGCCGGATTTGGCCGCACCGGAAAGTTCTGGGGATTTGAGCACTACGGCATCGTGCCTGACCTGGTCGCCTGCGGCAAGGGAATCAGCGGCAGCCTGCCGCTGGCGGCCGTCATCGGCCGAAGCGAATTGATGGACCAGTTTCCACCCGGCTCGATGACCAGCACGCACAGCGGCAATCCGATTTGTTGCGCCGCGGCACTGGCGAGCCTCAAAATCATCCTCGCAGAGCGCCTCGCCGAGCGGGCCGCGAAGGTCGGGCCGATCATGCAGGAACACGCCGCGCGCATCCAGCGGCGATTTGCCGGGGTGATTTTCGCCCACCACGGCAAGGGCATGGTCGCGTCGTTGCACTGCGTGCGTCCCGGCGGCAGCGAACCGGATGCGCGCCTGGCATGGGAAGTGGTCGGCAAATGTGTCCAGCAGGGCGTCATGTTGTTTGCACCGGTCGGATTCGGCGGGGCCAGCGTCAAACTCTGCCCGCCGCTGGTCATCGAGGAGGACGCCCTCCTAGAGGGCATGACGGTGATTGAGAACGCCTTTGCCGAGGTGCTGGAGCGGCGCGGGAAGAACCAGCGGACGGCCTGAACCAGACGAGGAGCCACGCAACATGGCCGGCGACTTTGCAGACATCGCACGGGAAGCACAATCGCCTCAATTCCGCCAGTACATGGTGGAGTTGCTGCACGATCTAGTTGCGATCGACACGACGCCGCGTGCCGACATCGCCGCTCTGGCATCGCTGGAAGGCCGGGTGTTCGACGCGATCGAAGGCCGCCTCAATGGGCTCGGTATCGCCGGCCTGGGCGTTTGGCGTGTGCCAATCAGTCCGCGGATCGAAGAGCACCGCCTCTACTCGCAGCCGTACTATACGGCGACACCTCAGCACCCGCGCGGGCAGTCCGCCGACCTGGCCTATGGCAACCGCTGCAATCTGGTCGCGACGATCGACCCCTCCGGGGGCGGTGCCGCGCCCGGCCTGGCGCTGAATGCGCACATCGACGTCGTCAAGCCGTACATTCCGGCCCGAATCGAAAGCGACACGGTATTCGGCCGCGGCGCCTGCGACGATAAGGGACCGCTGGCGTCAACCGTCGGCGCCATCAAGCTATGCGCCTCCCACCTTCAGAGGTCAGGCAAGAGAATCACGAGGCCAATAACCGCGATGTTCGTGATCGACGAGGAGATCGGCGGCAACGGCTCTCTCTCCCTGGCGATCGACCGGGCGTTCCGCCGCCGATATGACACGCTCGCCGTGCTGGAGTGCTGTTCGTCCAACATCTACCCGGCCAATCGCGGCGCGGTCTGGTACAAAGTGGAGGCGACACTGCCGGGGGTTAACCTGTTCGAGACCGCCGCGTTCATCATCGAAGAAATGGAATGTGAGGGCCGCGCGCTCAAGGCCGAGAGCCGGCACGATCTCTTTCCACACCGTCCCGTGCAGACCTGTCACGGGATGATCGGCGGATTTGGCGAACACCCCAGCCGTATCTGCGGCCGGGTCGAATTCGTCATTCGGTCCACGGGTGCGGCCGGCAACTTGTCGCTCGCCGTGCCGCTGGTCCGCGATCTCATCGAAGACGGCCTGGCGCAATACGTCGGTCTATACGGCGACAAGACCAAGGCCCTCGACCCATCCACGGGAAAACCAAAGGTCGATCACCATTACGATCTGGAGAGCACGGAGAGCGGCGTGATTGTG
>JBEKVL010000530.1:0-5128 GCA_049514055.1 Tepidisphaeraceae bacterium
GACGACGAAATCGCCCTCATGGTCGAGCGCGAGGTTCCGACTCTGGGCACCCGGCTGATTGCCGCCGTGCAGCTTGCCCGGCCGGGCGCGGTCCAGGCCGGGGCCTCGGTGCAACTGGCCAGAGCTCTGATCATCCAGACCGAGTTCCTCGCCCAGTCAATCAATTTCTCCGATGTGGTCAAGACAGACCGGCTTGCCCGAACCGCACTGTTGTCGGCGTTGATCCTGTTCGCCGGCATCGGATCGTTTGCGTGGACGCAGGAAACGAGCATCGAATTGCTGAAACGCACCTTCCTGGTCGATGTGCCCGTGCCCCGCAAGACGCGGATCGCCATTGCCGCGAACGAGCGCATCATCGCCATTGGCGACACCGTCTCCATCGAAGCCGTCGTCTCGGGCGTCGTTCCGCCGGCCGGGCGGATGGATATGTCCTACGCCTCCGGCCGCAAAGTCTGGTACGCGCTCGAGCCGACCGCCGACGATTCGCGTAAGTTCGTGCGGACCATCGAGAACGTGCAGGAATCGTTCTCCTTCCGCATCCGCCTCAACGACAGCACGACCTCGTGGCTAAAGGTGCGGGCGGTTCCCCGGCCGGCCGTGTCGGCCGTCGAGTTCACGATGATGTACCCGCCGTACATCAAACTGCCGCCGGAACATAAGAGCCCCGGCGACCTGTCGCTGCTGGCCGGCGGCAAGCTGGCGTTGAAGGTCAAGTCCACCAAGTCGCTCAAGACGGCGGCCGTGCGCCTGGTCGGCGGAGAAAAGGATATCCCGCTGGCGCTGGCCGGCAAGAAGCGCGACGAGGCGACCGGCACCATCGACATCCCGGCCAAGAACCTGTCGGGCCTGTCGTTTCCTTTGCTCGACGACGATGGCATCGCCTCGCGCAACGAAACCGTCTTCCCGGTCGATCTCATCCCCGACCGCGAGCCGACTTTGCGGATCACCTTCCCCGACCGCCGCGACGACACGGCGACGGCCGTTGCCAAACTGCTGGTGGCTTTCGAGGCCACCGACGACTTTGGTATCGCCAAGGTGATCTTGTGGCGCAAGCTGGAGACTGAGGAGAATTCGGCCGCCAAGCCGGTCGAGTTGGATATCTCCGATGCCTCACCGGAAGAGCTTCGCCGGCTCGTTCGCCGCCACGAATTTGATATTTCTTCCATGAAACCTGGCGAGGGTTCGGTCGTCGAATACTGGTTGGAGGTTCAGGACGGGAATACCGTCACAGGACCCGGAAAAGCGGTCAGCGACCACTATAAAGTCAAGATTGTCAGTGACTTAGAGAAAAAAGCCGAGTTGCTCAACCGCGTGAACGACCAGTTCGGCACCATCGACTTTCTGACTCAAGATCAGGAAAAGCTCAATCAATCATTGGGCAAGCTCATTATGGAAAAGCGGTAAAGCCGCTTGGATTTGACCGGGGATGTATGAAGAATGCTTGTCGTGCCCTTTCGCGGAGACGATTATGAAGAATCGACAATGGTACAATGCGGTCTCACCAGAGACGGCTCTGCAAGCAGGGCCAGCGTCCTCGTGGGCCACGAATACCAGTTGGTCGAGGCGGCAGGACGGCGGGCGCGGACGCTGGCCCTACTCTGTCGCGACCGTTGCCTTGCTCTTGTCGATGGCAGTCGCCCCGGCCGTTGTCCGGTCGGCCGCGCCCTCCGGGGGCCTTACGCCGGATGCGATCCGCGCCGGCGAGGCCCGCCAGCAGCAGATCAAGAGCCAGACGTCGCAGATCACCGTCCAGCTTCAGGCCATCATCGACGAGTTCAAACGCAACGGTCTGGGTGGCGAGGATGTGAAGGTGCTCGAAGCGATCCGGGACGTCCTCGGCAAACTGTCGGACACCGAGATGAAGAAGGTCATCGCAGCGCTTCAGGAAGCGCGCAGCGTCACCGATTTCAACGTCTCGCGGCGATCCGTTGCCGGCGCCGTGGCCCAGCAGAAGGACATCGTCGTGCAGTTGCGGCAGTTGCTGCTGGAATACCAGCGCCAACAGGCGCTGCACGACCTGGCGCTGCGGCTGGCGTCGCTGGCCGAGCGCCAGAACGTCAACCTCAAGCACACAGTCGATCTGGCCAACACCACGAGCAGGAACGGCCGCAATGCCACGAATCTCAATGAAGACGAGCGTGCGAACCTGATGGTGCAACAGGCCGAGCAGCAGGCGATCAAGGACGAGGTCAACCCGGTGGTGGGCAAGATCGAGACGATCTTCAAGGACTCGGATGGCGATACCCGCGATCGCCTTGTAAAGGCGATGGATTATGTCAAGGAGTCCAACCTTCGGACCAAGCTTGACGACGCGGTGAACGAACTCAAGCAGAGCAACTTGATGAGCGCCGCCAGCAGTGAGATGCGGATCCGCGGGAGCCTGCGCGATCTGGCCCGGATGGTCATGCCGCCGCGCGACAAGGTGACCAGCCTCCGGCAGGCGCTGGCCGCGCTCGAGAAGGCAATCGACGCCGAGAAGCAGGTCATCGAAGAGACCATGACGGCGAAGAACGAAGAGATCGCGAAGGTCGAGCCCAAACAGGGCGACGTGGTCGACAAAGCCGATCAGATTCGCAAGGACCTCGAGACGGCCGCAGCCGATGCGGCCCAGGATCTCAAGACTGCGCAGGAGCAGATGCAGACCTCCCGCGAAGACCTGAATAACCGGCAAAAGGAACCGGCCCTGAAGAACGAAAAGCAGGCCCTGGTTCAGATGGAGCAGGCAAAGCAGAAGGTCGAGGAACAGATTGCCAAGGCCGAGAAGGCCCAGCAGAACAAGGGCGACAAACTGGCCGCGACCAAAGAACTTCAGGAGAAGGTCCGCGATCTCATCAAGAAGGAAGAGCAGGTCAAGGCCGATACCGCGAAGACTGAAAAGAAGGAAGAGCCCAGGGCCCTGGCGGAGAAGCAGGACAAGGTCGGGAAGGAGACTCGCGAAGTGCAGTCTGATGCCGCTCAGGAATCGCCCCCGGCCGCCAGTTCGCTGGCCGATGCCGCCCGGCAGATGGACAAGGCGGGGAAGCAGATCGAGAAACGAGACCAGAAGAGCGCCCAGGAAGCCCAATCGGCCGCCGTCGCCGCGCTCAAACAGGCCGACGAAAAGCTGACCCAGCAGGCGGAAAAGCTCGAGCAGGAGAAGAAAGAACTGGCCGACCTCACGGACTCGCGCCAGCGCATACTCGAACTGATCGAGAAGCAGCGCCAGGTTGAACTGGATACCGGCCGGGTGGCCGCCAGACTCGACGCGCAGAAGGGCAAGGATTCGCCGGGCAAGGCGAAGGAGCCGGTCAAGAACTTCATGAAGGGCGACGCGGACCCGAAGGCCGCCGCGATTCCGCCCGAGCAGCTTCCGTCGGCGCAGGCGAAACTGGCGGAGGACACCGAGCAGGTCAAGCAGGGGCTTGCGGATGAGGAGAAGGCCGCATCGGAACCGCTGGACAGCGCGAAGCAGAACATGCTGAATGCGAAAGGCCGCCTGGAGGCGAAGGATGCCAGGGGAGCTTCGCCGGCCCAGAAGCTGGCGCTCATCGATCTGTACAAGGCTCTGGAGGCGCTGGACAAGCGCATGAACGACATCAAACAGGACCTGGGCCAGAACAACCCGGATCCGAACGCCATGCAGGATGCGCAGAAGCAGATCGAGCAGCTCAAGCAGGATGTCGCCAGTGCCCAGCAGAAGATGCAGAACGACCCGAAGACGGCGATGCAGAACCTTGCGGAGCAGCAGAAGAACATCGCCGACGCCCTGAAGGATGCGGCGCAGGAGCAACCGAAGAACGATGCCATCAAGGACGCCCAGAAGGCCGCCGACCAGGCCGCCCAGGACATTGCCCAGGGCGATCTGCCCAAGGCGATTGCCCAGATGGACCAGGCACAGAAGGGCATCGATCAGGCACAGAAAGACCAGCAGGCCGCCAAGCCGGAAGGCCGGAAGGATCAGCAGGGGGGACAGCCGGAAGGTCAGAAAGATCAGCAGGCCGGGCAGCCCGAAGGTCAAAAGGACCAGCAGGCCGGCAAACCGGAGGGCCAGAAAGATCAACAGGCCGGACAGCCCGAGGGTCAGAAGGACCAGCAGGCCGGACAGCCCGAGGGTCAGAAGGACCAGCAGGCCGGTAAGCCGGAGGGCCAGAAGCCGGACCTGGGTCAACTCGGCCAGGAGCAGGCGGACGTGAAGAAGGCCGCCGAGCAGATGGTCGCCGTCCAGAAGGCGCAAGAGCAGGGTCCCAAACCGGACACCGGCATGCAGGATGCTTCCAAGGAACTTGCCGACGCATCGAAGGAGGCCGGGCAACTGGCCGCCGAACAGGGCGGCCAACTTCCGACCGGGGCGGAGAACGCTCTCCAGCAGGCGGCCCAGGCGCTCGCGGAGGCCGCCGCCGCTGCGGCTGCCAGCGAATCCGGCCAGGCGCAACAGGCCGCGGAAGCGGCCCAGCAGGCGCTCTCCCAGGCCGCCGCTTCACTGGCCATGGCGCAGGCCGGCCTGACCGGCCAGGGTGAACAGGCCAAGGCCGAGCAGGGCCAGGAACCAGGCCAGGGTGAGAAGCCCGGCCAAGGCGAGAAGCCTGGCCAGGGGCAAAAGCCCGGCCAGGGCCAGAAGCCGGGCCAGGCCAACGAGCAGATGGCCAAGGGTGGCAAGGGCAACCGCCAGGACACCAGGAGCAACGTCACCGGTGATGGCGACCGCCGCACCGAGCGCAGCGCCGGTTCCTACATTACGCTGCCGACTCGCGACCGCGCCGCCATCACCCAGTCCCAGAACGACAAGTATCCAGAGGAGTATGGAACGAAGATCGAGCAGTACTTGCGGAATCTGTCGGATAACGAGGAGAAGTAGGACTTTCATGAGACTACAGATAATCCTCATTCTCGCCTTCGCCGCGTTCTTCTCGCGTGGCGCCGAACCCGCCAATGTTCCCGACAGGGGCTCGGGCGCCGGGCTCGGGCAGGAACGCGTCGTCGTCGATCCCGCGGCCGAGAACGCCATCCGCGGGTCACTGAAGTACATGGCCTCCAAACAGAACGGCAACGGCTCCTGGAGCGCCAGCGACGGCGAGAAACACGAGGTCGCCATGACCGGCTATGTGCTCATGGCTTTCCTGGTCTGCGGCCAGCTTCCCGACGAGGGCGA
>JBEKVL010000531.1:0-5122 GCA_049514055.1 Tepidisphaeraceae bacterium
ATATCACTCTTGGCACCCTGACACCCACGGCATTCCCTGAGAGTCCAACCCTCATTATTCGTGAAATACTGCCCCTGTAACTGTTGACAACAGCAAAGTGCTCCGGGCGCGCAGCGCCACGGTACATATGGAGGCCCATGCCTCCCGGCCCGCACCATCGGCCGCGCTCTTTAACATCTTGACGAGAGTTGCCAGTTGTCCGCCGCGGATGAGTTGCCAGTTGCTCGTTGCCAACGCCGATTCCGCATTCATCGCTCATCGTTCATCCGCCCCCCTCATTCACCGTCCTGTGCATCGCAACCGGCTTGGGACCATGCGGGACCCATCCGGACCGCTCTTGGACCCGGAAAAGACCCGATTTCCCAGCCGCCACGTACACCGTAACACACGCTATCCGAGATAGTTATGTCAAAACAAATGCTTCTCACCACCCCAGAAAACTCTTTTTCTCGGGACCGCCGATCTCCCGGTCGACTCTTCCTCGCGTCCACTGGCAACTCGCAACAAACAACTCCTTCTCCGATCAACACCCCCTCACCCTCCTCGTATCCACCCTCATGACCATCGCTCGCCCCACATCCCGTTCGCCCTTCCTCCCGGCCCTCGCTGTTTCCCTCCTCGGCCTCCACGCCCTGGCCGCCGATCCACATCCCTGTCTGCTCGTCACCGCCTCACAAGTCGCGGCCATCAAGCAACGCCTTCCCAACGACACCGACGCCAAAGCAACGCTCGAAGCGATGAAGAATCGCATCGACGCCGCGCTCGCCAAGACCATCGAACTGCCGCCGCGCGGGGCCAACTGGTTTCACTGGTACGTCTGCCCCGAACACGGCAACCGCCTGCGCACCGGCAGGAAGATCGGCCCCTGGCAATGGGAACATACCTGCCCTGTCGGCGGGGAAATGCTCAACGGCGATCCGTCCAAACCGCAAACCGATTTCGACGGCTGCTGCCTGGCCGGCGTACACAGCGGACTGGCGAGCGAGGCCCGCGAAGCCGGCCTGCTCTTTCAGATCACCGGCGAAGCGAAATACGCCAGGCACGCGGCCGACATCCTGCTGGCCTACGCGGCCAGGTACGAGTCGTACCCGCTGCACACCATCCGCAATGAACTGAACAAGATCGGCGGCGGCCGCGTCGGCTGCCAGACACTCGACGAATCCGTCTGGCTCATCCCCATGGCCCAGGCCGCCGACATGATCTGGACCACGTTGCCGCAAGCCGATCGCAAGACGCTCGCCGAGCACCTCTTCCTGCCGGCCGCACGCGATGTCATCCTGCCCCACAAAATGGGCATCCACAACATCCAGTGCTGGAAGAACAGCGGTGTCGGTCTGGCCGGCATCCTGCTCGGCGATGACACGCTTATCGACGCGGCCATCGACGACCCCGCCCGCGGCATCAAGGCCCAACTCGCCAAAGGCATCATCGACGACGGTGCCTGGGAAGAAGGCGCCTGGGGCTACCACTTCTACACCATGAACGCCATCTACCCGCTCGTTCTGGCCATCCGCAACACCAATCGCGATGTGAACATCGACCGCTATCACAAAATGTTCCTCGCCCCGGTGCTGATGGCCGACCCGCGCGGCACGCTGCCGCCGTTCAGCGATTCCGGCGAAGCCAGCCCGAGCGGCTCCGCCAATCTCTATCGCGACGCCTACGAGTTCTTCAAAGACCCCGCCATGCTCCCCCTGGCCGCCCGCGGCTCGGGCGGGCTCAACTCCCTCCTCTACGGCCCCGTCCCCGCGCCCGCCACCGCCAACCCCGCGCCCAGGAGCGCCAACTTCACCTCCGCCGGCCAGGCGATTCTGTGCCGCGGCACCGGTCCCGACGCCACTTGGATCGCCCTCCGCTACGGCCCCCACGGCGGCGGCCACGGCCACCCCGACAAACTCGGCTTCCACCTCGTCGCCCGCGGCCAGAACCTGGTCATCGACCCCGGCATCACCTCCTACGGCTCCAAACTGCACGCCGGCTGGTATCGCACCACGATTGCCCACAACACGCTGACGGTTGACGAGAAGGACCAGAAACCCGCCACCGGCAAGTGTCTTGCCTTCGGCACGGCCGGCGGCGTCGACTACGCCGTCATGGAAGCCGGCCCGATCGCCGATGGCGTGCGCGCCATCCGCTCGGCCGCCCTCATCGACGAGAACCTCCTGGTAATTCTCGACCAGATCACCGCCGACAAGCCGCGTACGCTCGACCTCGCCTGGCACGAGCGCGGCACCTGGCTCACCCGCCCGGCCGGCACGCCGTGGGTTACGCCCAAGAAACCGGGCTACGAATACCTGTCCGACGCGACAACGTCGCCGCTGGACGGCCCGACCCCAATGACGATTTCCGTAAATAAGGAATTCATCCCCCGCCTGACGATCCTCAGCGACCGCCCGGCCGAACTGGTCACCGCCAGCGGCGTCGGCGGCAGTACCAAAGACCGCGTCCCCGCGGCCATCGTCCGCAAGCAGGACAAGGAACTGGCCGTAGTGTGGTGCCTGGCGCTCGACGGGGCCGATGTGAAACTCGCCCTCGCGAAACCGGGCGCGGGCCGATGCGAAACCACAATCACGCGTGGACCCCGGACCTGGAAGCTGACGGCCGATCCAGCAAACGAAAAGACGCCGTTTGTGGTGCAGTAGGCACGGTGACCGCTCGCTGTCATCCTGAACGTACTCGTGAAGGATCTGGGCTCGACGACCGACTTTGCGTGTTTCGCGTATACTCCCCACCGGAGGATTACTCCGATGAAACTCCAGATACGTCGCGTCCTTGACCTCATATTGGCACGCGACCCGTTGCCCCTTCAGCCCCAGCAGAAGGAAGTCACGGTTGTGTTCACCGACCTCGCGGGTTTCGCTTCCGTCTCCGAGCACCTCAAGGACCAGTTCGTGCTGCTCAACGACTACCTGAGCCTCGTGGTCCCCATCGTGCGCCGGCACGGCGGCTATCTCAACAAACTGCTCGGCGACGGCCTGATGTACTTCTTCAATGCCCCGAGAGACAACCCAAATCACGCGCGCGACGCCGTCGCCTCCGCGTTGGACATGCAGGCCGCCATGGCCGGTGTCAGGCAGCCACTGCGCGAACACGACCTGCCCGCCCTCAAACTGCGCTGCGGCATTGCCACCGGCGAAGTCGTTGTTGGCAACGTCGGCCCGGCCGATGGCTCCTTCTCAGACTACACCGTCCTCGGCGACAGCGTGAATCTGGCCTCCAGGCTGGAAACCGCCAACCGCTATTTCGACACCGGCATCATGCTCAATGATCGCGCCCGTGAACTCGCCGGTGGCAACTTCCTCTATCGCCCGATCGGCATCCTCAAGGTCATCGGCAGCACCGGCGTCATGATCACCGAAGCCCTGGCCCTCATGGAGAAAGCCACCGACCAGCAGAAGCGCCTCGCCGAGATGACGGCCGAGTTGGTCAACGCGTTCATCCATGCCGACTTTGGCAAGGCCCTGAAACTCGCCCATACCATCGCGGACGAGTTCGGCAAGACCCGACTGACCAACCTTTATGCTGCCGAATGCGAACGCTATCAGGCAACCCCGCCAAAAGACTTCACGGGTGAACTGTCACTGGGCGAAGAATAGGCACCGCAGGCTGGTTACGCGTCGTGTTCACCGACGGTACAATGGGGAATATCGCGTTCACGAATGCCAGGACGCGCACGGAGGCTCGATGTTTGTACTCCGCCGACAAAAGGGCGAGTCCATAATGGTCGGCGATGATCTCATGGTCACCGTCGCGGAGATCGACAGTTCCACTTCCAATATGGTCGCCGGCGTATTTGGCCGCGCGTTGATCGTCGTATACCGCAGAGTCACGGCCGGCAGGTCGAACTGCTTTGAAGAGTTCACCAAGGCATGGCTCGATCGCGACCAACAGATCCCGCTCGGCGACAACGCCTCCTGTACGCTCGTGGATGTCCGGCCTGACGGCGCGGTTCGACTGGGCCTGATAGCCCCAAAAGAGATGTCTGTCCACCGCACAGAGGTCTACGAAGCGATACGGCGGGAGAACCGGCGAAGACCGGATGATGATGGCGACTTCACTGTCGGCTCCCCGGTTCCCAAGCCAGACAAACCGCCAGAAGGAAGAGCCCAGGCTGTCGATCCGACCTGAATGTGGCCCCGTCAGCGTGTGGCCGACCTCGGTCACACGCCCACACGATGCTCGCGCGGATAGGCGATCTCCGCCACCAGCACTGTCTTGGTGTCCTCCAGCACCGAGTAGATGGCACGATAGTCGACCGCGCGGGCGTGGTAGGCATCATCGGCGGAGAGCTTGATCGCACCCACGGCACGCGGCGCGCGGGCGATGGCCTCCAGGCGCGACAGGACGCGGATTTGCATTTCCCGGTCAAGCCGGCGGATGAAGCTTTCGGCGGCCGACGAGTATTCGATACGATACGCCATGTTCACAGCCCCAATGATCGCTTGAGTTCCTCGTGCGAAATGGTGGGCAGTTTCCCGGCGCGGTGTTTTGCCGCCGCCTGGGCCGCCTTGCGAGTGTCGCGCCGGTCATCCAGGGTCAGCCGTCGGACCTCGGCCTTCGGTATCAGCACCTATTCCACCCCCTTCATCCGCATGGTTACGCCAGCTGTTATCATGGGTTCCCCGGCCAGACAAAGAAGCTTCCTCTTCCCACACCCCCCACAGCGCCGACCGCCCCTTCACGCTGCGCGCCCGGCGCTGCGAGGGTCAAATCCCTGATTCGCTGCCCGCCCCTTCCTGGATTCCCTGCTGTCACCGACGACGGAAGCGGGACTCCGCGGACGAGGCACAAAAAGAACACGGCCTGTCCCGAGGGACAGGCCGTGTCGCTGTGCGAGCGGATACCGATCTGCTGCTCAGACAAGTTTCTCAACGCCGGGGATCGCCACGGGCGGTTCGGGCATCGCACCCTTCATGTCCAGGTTCGCGGGCATGGTGTTCAGCGTGGACTTGTTCATCGCGAAGTCCCAGGTCACCCGCTTGCCCGTGTAGGCCGACATGCGGCCCATGACGGCCATCATCGTGCTGGTGGCCACCTGCTTGCCTTCGTTGAGCGGTTTGCCGTCCATGATGCTCTTGATCAGGTCGGTGTGCTCCTGCACATAGGGATCGACGGGGGCCTT
>JBEKVL010000532.1:0-5117 GCA_049514055.1 Tepidisphaeraceae bacterium
CTGGCTCTTGGTGGAGCTCATGGCGAGCTTCTTTGCGTGGGCGCCACAGGCCGACTTGACGGCCCGGGTCTCGGCGATGTCGCCAAGCGGCGTGCTGGTGCCGTGGGCATTGATGTAATCGACAACGTCCGGGTTGACGCCGGCATCCTTGAATGCCAGTTTCATGGCCAGGGCCGCGCCGCGGCCTTCTTCCTCGGGCGCCGTGATGTGAAAGGCGTCGGCGGACATTCCATAGCCGACGATCTCGGCATAGATCCGGGCACCGCGGCGGCGGGCGTGCTCGTATTCCTCGAGCACGACAACGCCAGAGCCTTCGCTCATGACAAAACCATCGCGGTCCTTGTCCCAAGGCCGGGAGGCCGCCTGGGGATTGTCGTTGCGGGTGGACAGGGCCCTGGCCGCGCAGAAGCTGGCCAGGGCCAACTCGCACAGCGCCGCTTCCGAGCCGCCGGCGATCATGATGTCGGCGAGTTCGTTTTGAATGAGCCGCGAGGCGTCGCCGATGGCATGGGAGCCGCTCGCACAGGCGGTCGCGACGGCCAGGTTCGGCCCCTTGAGTCCAAAACGGATGGAGACGTTGCCGGAGGCCGCGTTGACCATCAGCCGGGGCACGGTGAACGGCGTGACGCGGGAGAGGCCGCGGGTATCGAGCACGCGTTTCTGCTCTTCAAGCGTTTCGATGCCGCCGATGCCCGATCCGATGATTACGCCGCACCGCTCGGTGTCTTCCCTGGAGAAATCCAGCCCGGAGTCGTTCACGGCGACGACGGATGCGCAGACACCGAACAGGCCGAATCGGTCCATGCGTTTCGCTTCGCGAACATCGATTCCGTAGTCTCCGGGGTTGAACTTGGCGCACTCTCCGCCGAAGTTGGTGGGATACTTGGTGGCATCCCAGCGGGTAATGGGTCCGATGCCGCTCCTGGCGGCGCAGAGGGCATCAAAGAGCGCTACGGCGGTTTCGCCGAGCGACGTAATGACGCCAAGACCGGTAATGACAACACGGCGTTTGGTCATACTACTGCTTCTTCAGATGCTCCTTGATGTAGTCGATGGCGGCGCCGACGGTCTGGATCTTCTCAGCCTCTTCGTCGGGGATCGATAGTTCGAACGCATCCTCAAACTCCATGACCAGCTCGACGGTGTCGAGCGAGTCGGCATTGAGGTCGTTGATGAAGTGCGTCTCGCGAGTGATCTCGCTCTTGTCGACGCCCATCTGCTCGCTCACGATCTCGATAACCTTCTGTTCAATATCTTCCATAACTTCCTACCTACCCTTTCATCTTGAGCGGGCAGACCTTCTGCCCTTGTAGAGGCCCGGAACTATACTCGTCACGGGTTCTTTTTCCAACACAACTTCACATCACCATGCCGCCGTCCACGCAGATCACCTGGCCGGTGACGTAGCTGGCATCCGCCGAGGCCAGGAACGACACCACGCCGGCGACCTCCTCGGCCTGGCCAAACCGCTGAAGCGGAATCAGGCCCTTGACCGTATCTTTGATCTGGTCCGGCAGGACCTGGGTCATATCCGTCGCGATGAAGCCCGGCGCCACCACGTTGCAGGTGATGTTCTTCTTGGCCAGTTCCTTCGCCACCGACTTGCTCAAACCAATCAGGCCCGCCTTGGACGCGGCGTAGTTCGCCTGGCCGGCGTTGCCCGCGACTCCCGAAACCGAGCTGATATTGATGATACGCCCGCCGACGCCACCCTTGAGGCGCATCATGGGCCGGGCGGCAGCGCGGGTCGCCACGAACGCCGACTTCAGATTCGTTGCAATCACCGTGTCAAACGCCTCGTCGGTCATCCGCAGGATCAGGTCGTCCCTGGTTATGCCGGCATTGTTGACCAGCACGTCCAGGCGGCCATGTTTCTCGGCCATGCTGTCGATCAGATCGCCAAACGCCTTGGGATCGGCGATGTCGCACACGGCGACCTCGGCCGAGCCGCCGGCGGCAACGGCGGCGGCGACGACCTCGCCGAGTTTGTCCGCATTACGGGCGATGGCCACGACATGCAGACCGTCTTTCGCCAGTCGCTTGACAATGGCGGCGCCGATGCCCCTTGACCCGCCGGTCACAATCGCAACTCGTTTTTCGTTCATCGCCATAGGAGTAGTCCTGAGTGCTGAGGCCTGAGTTATGCAGGTTTGGCCGGGGCTAAGGCGTCGGCGGTGGCCAACGACTCCACCGGTAACCGCCGATTGATTTTCTTGAGCATCCCGGTGAGGGTCCGGCCGGGGGCGAGTTCCACAAAACGCAAGGCCGCGTCGGCCACCAGCGCGTGCATGCTCTGTTCCCAGCGCACCGGCCTGATGATCTGCTGCACGAGCAAGGCTTTGATCGATGCGGTGTCGTCATGCGGAGCGGCCGTCACATTTGCGTATACCGGCTTGCGGGGAGCAGCGAAGGGCACGTTCTCCAATTCCGCGCCGATCCGATCCGCCGCCGTCTGCATCAGCGGGCTGTGAAACGCACCGGCGACTTTCAGGGGGACCGACTTGAATCCCCTAACTTCGGCCGCTTGGGCAACGCGGCCGCATGCGGCTATGGCGCCGCTGACAACGATCTGGCCGGGCGAATTGAAGTTCGCCGGCACCAGCACCTCGTCCTGCGCAGACGCCGCACACAGTTCGTTGACCGTGGCCTCGTCCGCGCCCAGCAGTGCGACCATGCCGCTCGGCGTGGCGACGGCCGCCTCCTGCATGTACCTTCCACGGGCGGCGACCAGTCGAAGGCCATCCTCAAATGCGAACACACCGGCCAGATGGAGCGCCGTGTATTCGCCCAGGCTGAGCCCCGCATAGACCGCGTCGGTGTCGGGAGAGAGCAGCCCTCGTTCCACGGCCGCCCGATAGGCGGCAATGCTCGTCACATAGATTGCCGGCTGGGAAACATCCGTCTGGTTCAGCCGATCTTCAGACCCGCCGAAGCAAACCGGCGCCAGGTCCCACCCGAGCACGCGGGCGGCGGTCTGGAAGGTCTCCCTGGCCGCTGCCGAGATCTCGAAATAGTCCTTCCCCATGCCCACGACCTGGGCACCTTGACCGGGACAGAGAATGCAGTTGCGAGTGGACATTGGTTTGTGGTTGATAGTTGATAGCAGGGTGTGTTTCAAGATGCCGTTTGGGATTTCAAATCTGAGATTGCAGATTCCAAATCTCAAATTTCAGATTTCAAATTTCAAATCTCCATCCACTCATGCTCGCACCACCGCATTCGCCCACGTCAGGCCGGCGCCGAAAGCCACGAAGAGCAGGACATCGCCCGGCTCAATCATGCCGGCCCGCCAGGCTTCATCCAGCGCGATCGGGATTGACGCCGACGACGTATTGCCATAGCGGGCAATGTTCACGTACACCTTCTCCACCGGCACGTTCAGCCGCGCGATGGCCGCGTCGATGATGCGCTGGTTCACCTGGTGCGGGATGATGAGCTTGATGTCGCCGGCCTTGAGATTGCACTTGAGCATCGCGTCTTCGATCAGTTCGTGGAACCGCTGCACGGCAAACTTGTAGACCTCGCGCCCCTTGATCTGCATGAACTGCTGGCGCGCGGCCACCAGCTGCTCGTTGATCGGATGCCGCGAACCCGGCCGGCAATACAGGAGATCCCAGCCGTGTCCATCCGCGTGCAGCGAACTGTAGACCAGGCCCCGCTGCTTGTCCATCGACCTTTGCAGAACCACCGCGCCGGCCCCGTCGCCGAAGAGAATGCAACTCCCGCGATCCTTGTAGTCTGTGGACCGCGACAGCGTTTCCGAACCCACAACCAGTACGTTGCGATATCGGCCCGACTCGACAAACGCGGTGGCCGTGTCCAGGCAGAACAGGAACCCCGAACACGCGGCCGTCACGTCGAATGCCGGGGTCGAGTGCAGTCCCAATTCCTTGCCGATGAAACACGCCGTCGATGGAAACTGCATCTCCGGGGTAATGGTCCCGCAGACGATCAGATCGACATCCGAAGGCTGCAAACCGGCCGCTTCCAAGGCCCGGCGACAGGCCAGCGCGCCCAGCGTCGCCGTGGTCTCGCCGTCGCCGGCGATACGCCGTTCCTTGATGCCGGTGCGCTGCGTGATCCATTCGTCGTTGGTATCGACCATTTTCGACAGATCGTCGTTGGTCAACCGCCGCTCCGGCACGCAACTGCCCGTTCCCACGATAATGGCTGAGTAATCCGCCATGACTGTTTCAGGTTCCTGCTCCGTGACAACTCTTAGAAAAGACAAACCATCCCCTCACTGCGCCTTGGCCCCGTTGCCGTCGCCACCCAGACCCGCATCCTCGGCCACCTGCACGCCTTTCTCGATCATCTCCACGATCCGCTCGTTCACCTTCAGGGTCACCAGTTGCCTGGCCACCCGGATCGCATTCTTGATCGCCCGGCTGTCCGACTTGCCGTGCAGGATCAGACAGTAGCCGCCGACACCCAGAAGCGGCGCGCCACCGTATTCCTGCCAGTCAAACCGCTTGTACATTCGCTGCATGATCGGCGTGAACTTCAGCATCAGGTCCGGGTCTGCCTCGGCAACCTCCGCCCCGATCGCGCGGAAAAGGCCTTCGGCCATGCCTTCGGTGAATTTCAGGATGATGTTTCCGACGAAGCCATCACAAATCACCACGTCGGCGACACCTTTGAAGATGTCGCGCCCCTCGACATTGCCGACGAAGTTGATGGCCGGCTCGTCCCGCATCAGTTTGCGGGCCGCTTTCACGATGGTCGTGCCCTTGGTGTCCTCCTCGCCGATCGACATCAGGCCGACACGCGGATTGCTCATCCCGCAGACCGCCTCGCCGTAGGCGGCGGCCATCATCGCGTATTGTTCCAGGTGCTTGGGCTGGGGGGCGATGTTGGCCCCGACATCGCACAGGATCACCGGCCCATGGAACGTCGGCACGATCACGGCAATCCCCGGCCGCGAAACCCCCTTCAGCGTCCTCATCCGCAGTTGCGCCGCCGCCACGCACGCCCCGGTGTTCCCGGCCGACACGACGACGTCGGCCTCGCCCCTGGCGGCCATCTTGCACATCACGGATATCGAACTGTTCGGCTTGTTGCGAATCGCCTCGACCGGCGAATCGTCCATCGACACGACTTCGGTGGTGGCGACGACC
>JBEKVL010000533.1:0-6262 GCA_049514055.1 Tepidisphaeraceae bacterium
CATGTTTATTGCATCGGAGTCACCAGTGCTTACGGACTGCCAATTCAATGGGAATGCGGCGGTTGGAGGCGGTGGAGGAGTGTACTTTAGTTCATCGTCGGCTGCATTGACGAACTGCACATTTGTCGGGAACGGGGCGACCGATGAATCCTCCGCAGGCGGCGCGGTATATTTTACCAATGCGTCACCAACACTGGTAAACTGCACAATTACCGCGAACTCGGCGCCAACGGGCGGCGGATTGATCAGCGTGTCCTACTCGACGCCAGTGCTGGCGAACTGCATTATCTGGGGCAATTCAACTGGCGCCGGCGGAGCGGCAACGATCAACCATAGTGATGTCCAGGGGGGCTGGGTCGGTACGGGTAACATCAATGCGGCACCGCTGTTTCTTCGTAACCCGGGCGCGGGAGCAGATGGCGCCTGGGGGACCGTCGACGATGATTATGGTGACTTGCGGCTTCAAATAACCTCCCCCACGATTGACGCGGGTGACAATACCGCCGTTCCAGCGGGCGTTACCACCGACCTTGGTGGGCTTCTGCGGTTCTGGGATGTGTATAATGTCCCCGATGTGGGGATCGGACCCGCACCTGCCGTCGACATGGGGGCATACGAACGTGGCCTTGTCTCAGTCAGGTCCGTTGCCGAGAACCAACCCATTGGCACGACGATTGGGGTGTTGACTACGCCAGGAGCGAGTGCGGGCGAGACGTTCACCTACGCGTTGGTTAGCGGAACCGGTAGCGACGACAACGCCTCGTTCACGGTAACCGGCAATACACTCAAGACGGCCGCCATTTTCGACTATGAAACCAAGAACAGTTACTCAGTCCGTGTTCGATCAACGGATCAGAATGGGCTGTCTACCGAGAAAGACTTTACCGTTACCGTAACCGACGTCAACGAGACGCCGACAGACATTGCCCTATCAAGCAACAGCGTGGCTGAGAATCTGGCGTCGGGCACGGCCGTAGGGACACTGAGCAGCACCGACCCGGACGCGGGGAACACGTTCACGTACACGCTGGTAAGCGGGGCCGGCGGCACGGACAATGCCTCCTTCGGCATCAGCGGCGGCACGTTGAAGACGGCCGCGAGTTTCAACTACGAGGTCAAGAACAGCTACAGCATCCGGGTTCGCACGACCGACCAGGGCGGGCTCTATTTTGAGAAGACGTTTGTCATCAGTGTAACCGACGTCAACGAAACGCCGACGAACGTCGCTCTGTCCGGCAGCAGCGTGGCGGAAAACATGCCGTCGGGCACTGCCGTGGGCACGCTGAGCAGCACCGACCCGGACGTGGGGAACACGTTCACGTATACGCTCGTCGGCGGGGCCGGAAGCACGGACAATGCTTCGTTTGGCATCAGTGGCGGCACGTTGCAGACAGCCGCGAGTTTCAACTACGAGGCGAAGAACAGCTACAGCATCCGGGTTCGCACGACCGACCAAGGCGGGCTCTATTTTGAGAAGGCGTTCACGATCGGCGTGACCAATGTCAACGAGACGCCGACGGATATCGGGCTGTCGGGGAGTTCGGTGGCGGAGAATCAGCCGGTTGGCACGAGCGTGGGGACGCTGAGCACGACAGACCCGGATATCGGTGACACGTTTACGTATGCGCTGGTCAGCGGGGCGGGCGATACGGGCAATGGCGCGTTTACGATCACGGGGAACACGCTCAAGTCGGCCGCCGGTTTCGACTTTGAGACGCAGAGCAGTTACTCGATCCGCGTGCGGGCGACGGACGCGGGCGGGTTGTGGACGGAGAAGGCGTTTGCGATCGGGGTGAGAAACGTCAACGAGGCACCGACGGATATCGGGCTTGGCGGCGGGTCGGTGGCCGAGAATCAGCCGGCCGGGACGACGGTCGGGGCGCTGAGCACGGTCGATCCCGATGCGGGGGATACGTTTACCTATACGCTGGTGGGCGGGGCCGGCGACCTGGACAATGCGGCGTTCGCGGTGGCGGGGAATACGCTGCAAACGGCCGCCAGTTTCGATTTTGAGGTGCGGAGTAGTTACTCGATCCGCGTGCGGTCGACGGATGCGGGCGGACTGTGGACGGAGAAGGTGTTCGCGATTGGCGTGACGAATGTGAATGAGGCGCCGACGGACGTGGCGCTGTCGCCGGCGGTGGTGGCCTGGGGCGCGGCCGCGGGAACGACGGTGGGGGCGCTCGTCGGGAGCGACCCGGACGCAGGTGATACACTGACCTATTCGATTGTCCCCGGTGTCGGCGATGCGGCGGCGTTTGCCGTTGTGGGCAATACGCTGGCGACGACGGCGGTGATGGATCGCTGGTCGGCGGCCGGTTATTCAGTGCGCGTGCGGGTGACGGATGCGGGCGGGCTGTGGCTGGAGAAAGATCTGGCGATTGCGGTGCAGGTGCCGGCGACAAGTTCGATAAGTGGAACGGTATTCAAGGACATCAACGCCGACGGGATCAAGGGCAAGGGTGAGGGCGCGATGGGCAGCCGGAAAGTGTTTATCGACAGCGACAACGACGGGGTGCTGGATGCGGGCGAGGTTTCAACGGTGAGCAGTGCGACGGGGGCGTATACGTTTGGCAATCTGCTGCCCGGGGAGTATCACCTGCGGGCGTTGCCGGGCAAAGGCTGGCGCGTGGGCGGGCCGATTGCGGGGTACGATTTGACGGTCGGCGTGGGGCAGGTGCTGACGGCGAAGAATTTCGGGGTGACGCAGATGGCGCTGGTGTCGGGCACGGTGTTTAATGATGCCAACGGAAACAAGATCAAGGCGGCGACCGAGGCCGGGCTGGCCAGGTGGACGGTGTTTGTGGATAAGGACAACGATGGCGTGCTGGACAAGGGGGAGTTGAGTGCGCGGACGAATGCGACCGGGGTGTTCTCGCTGAACCTGGCGGCCGGGAGTTATACGCTGTGCGTGGTGCCGAAGACGGGGTATAAGGCGACGACGCCGGCGGACGGGAAGATGGCGGTGAAAGTGGCAGCCGGGCAGGTGCTGGCCTCGCGGATGTTTGGGTTTAGAAATTAGGATTATTCACGCGCTGGCCGCATACCGGGAGCGGATTTCGGCGGAGCGGGGCAAGCCGATCCGCGGTTGCGAGAAACGGTCCTCCAGCCAGGGGATGTTGATCGACACGCAACGCAACGAGCCCCGCTGAACAATGATGGAGCCGGCGTCGATGCCGATGATCTCCCAGCCGGGCAGGTGCTCGGCGTAGATGCTCATGGCGCGGCGCTCGACGTCGGCATCGAAGTGGGCATAGGTCGGGACGATGACGACATCGTTGGCGTAGATCACGTTGGTGTAGGTGCGCCACACGCTGCCCCGGTTGGAGGGCATCGGAATGCGGATTACTTTGAGCGGTCCGGCATCGGTTCGCACGCCCCGGAGATGACGGGCGTTGGTCTCGAGGACGTCGTGGTTGACCGGATCGACGTTCGGATCGTATTGCCCCAGGAGCAGGGTGCCGGGAGAAACGAATGTGGCGAACATGTCGATGTGGCCCGTCGGCTCGGCGCGGAGCGCGTCGAGGACCACAACCTGATTGAAGCCGTAGGACTGGCGCAGGCATTCCTCCACCTGGGCCCGGCTGCGCCCGCGAGCCTGATTTCGGCTGAGCAGCGCATCGGTGGTCAGGCACAGCCCCTGCCCATTGCTGAGGATGTTCCCCCCTTCGATGAGCATGGGTACGCTCTTGACCGGAAGTTTGAGCAGATTGGCCAGTTCGGTCGGGGCCAAGTCGTCGTTGATGCGATCCGACTCGATGTACTCGGCATCATTGATGACGATCCCCCGGTGCTGACTGCGGACGAAGACCGGGCCGTAGTCGCGGACCCACATGCCCTTGACCGGCAGCGAGACGTAGTGGAGCAGGTGTGCGGGCAGGCCCCAGTCGCAGAGCAGCGTGATGAGGTTGCGGCGCTGCTCCTCGCTGTTGACGATGGCAACGACGGGAATGTGGTCGATGAGAATCGAAATAAGATCGACCATCGCCTGGGGATGGTAGACCATCAGCTCGTTGCACCCGAGCATGATGGCGGACTGTCTCTCGAAATCTCCAGGCTGACACGCGAAAATGGCCATTACAACACGGCTTTTCTGCGGCAACTGCGTCGAAACCTGTGATCCAACCGCAAACGTTTGTATCCCTCATCACAATTCGGACCAAGTCGCACGCCGTTACGTTCACCAGATGCAGGAGACGCCGGCATCCGGTTTCACTATAATACAACGCCGACGGACAATGTTCATTCCACCATGACGAAAAATACACCACGCCCTCATTTGGGCAAGTCGTTAATATGTCCGATAATGTCATGAACGTGCGGCAACGCAGCGAAAAGTCTCGCCATCCGAAGTATGACCCGATCCATCGGGCCCTGTTGGCGGGCCTCTTGAGCAATGTCGGCACCAAGACCGAGACATACGAATACCAGGGAGCGCGGGGAGTCAGGTTCTCCATCTTCCCCGGATCCTCCCAATTCAAGCAGAATCCCCAATGGGTCATGGCCGGCGAACTCGTTGAAACCACCCGGCTCTATGCCCGTACGGTCGCCCGAATTCGGCCCGAGTGGGTTGAACGCACCGGCGAACACCTGCTCAAGCACGCCTACTTCGATCCGCACTGGAACCCCCAGACGGCACATGTGGTGGCGTATGAGAAAGTGTCGCTTTACGGCATCATCCTGGTGCCGCAACGGACGGTACACTACGGCCCGATCGACCCGGTGAAATCGCGAGAGTTGTTCATCCAGCATGCCCTGGTCGAGGGTGAATGGCAGACCGACGCCCCGTTCGTCAGGCACAACCAGAGGTTGATCGAGGAGATTGAGCGGCTCGAGGCCAAGTCGCGCAGCCGAGACGTGCTGGTCGATCCGAAGGTGCGCTACGACTTCTACGACGCGCGAATCCCGGCCGGGGTCTATTCCGGCCCGCTCTTCGAGAAATGGCGGCGCGATATCGAGCGGCACAATCCCAAGGTGCTGTTCATGACGCGCCGCGACCTCATGTTGCATTCGGCCGCGGATGTGACTCACGATCAGTTCCCCGACTTTTTGTTGCTCAAGGGTCTTCGCCTGCCGCTGGAGTATCACCTCGAGCCCGGACACCCGGCCGACGGTGTCACGGCCACTATTCCGCTGCCCGTACTCAACCAGCTCAACCCCGAGCGGTTCGACTGGCTCGTGCCGGGATTCCTGAAGGAGAAGATCACGGCCCTGATCAAATCGCTCCCGAAGGACCTGCGCGTACACTTTGTGCCGGCGCCGGAGTTCGCCGAAGCGGCGGCCAGCGCGCTGGAACCGGGCGACTGTCCTCTCGTCGAGGCGTTGGCGGGCTTCCTGGGCAAGCAGCGCGGGATCGTCGTCCCGAGAGAAGCGTTTGATCCGGGCACGCTGCTCGACCACCTGCACTTTAATTTCAAGGTGGTCGATGAGTCGGCGAAGGTTCTGGCCGCCGGGCGCAATCTCGACGAAATCCGGCGTAAGCTCGGCGTGAAGGTGGCCGCGTCGCTCGCCGAACAGCCGCACCCGAAATACCACCGGGACAAGATCGCCAGTTGGAATTTTGGCGACCTGCCGGAATCCGTCGCCGTCAAGCGGCAGGGGATGACGCTCACCGGATATCCGGCGCTGGCCGACCTCGGCGAGAGCGTCGGCATGCGCCTGCTGGATTCGGCCGCCTCGGCGGCGGCGTCACACGCGGCCGGGTTGCGGAAGCTGTTGGTTGCTTTACGAGTTGCGCGATGAGATCCGCTATGTCGGGTCGATGCTGCCCGGCTTCAACGAGATGGCGATGTGGTACAAGACGCTGGGCAACTCCGATCAGTTGCGCGACGAGATCATGGCCAAGGCGATCAATCGGGCATTCCTGTACGACTCGAACGTGCGAACCGCGATGGAGTACGAGTTGCGCAAAGAAGCCGGCCGGCGACACCGGCTGCTGGAGATCGGCCAGGACGTCGCCCAGCAGGTCACGGCGATTCTGTCGGCATACCACCAGTTGGCGCTGCAACTGGCCAGACCCACGATTGATGCGTGGCAACCGGCAATCGCGGATGTCCGCCAGCAACTGGCCGAACTCGTGCCGCGCGGTTTCCTGGCGACCACGCCCGACGAGCGGCTGGCACACTTCCCGCGATACCTGAAGGGGATGACGCTCACCGGATATCCGGCGCTGGCCGACCTCGGCGAGAGCGTCGGCATGCGCCTGCTGGATTCGGCCGCCTCGGCGGCGGCGTCACACGCGGCCGGGTTGCGGAAGCTGTTG
>JBEKVL010000534.1:0-5102 GCA_049514055.1 Tepidisphaeraceae bacterium
CGCGATTGTCCCCGTCACCGTCGTGCAGGCCGGGCCCTGCGTGGTTACGCAGGTCAAGACGGCCGACGGCAAGGACGGCTATAACGCGGTTCAGATTGCTTTCGAGGACGTCAAGCCCAAGCATCAGTCGATGGCGTTGATGGGCCACGCCGCCGTGGCCGGGACGACCCCCAAGAAGCACTTCCATGAAGTGCGGCTGGCCGTCAAGTCCGACATCCAACTCGGCGCCCAGATTGACGTGGATATCTTCAAGGACGTGCCGTTCGTCGACATCACCGGCACGAGCAAGGGCAAGGGCACGGCCGGCGTCATGAAGCGATACCATTTCGGCGGCCAGTGCGCTTCGCACGGCACCGAACGCAAGCACCGGTCCCGCGGTTCCATATCGGCCAACGCCAGTTGGCGCGGCCAGTGCGGCAAGCCCGCCAAGGGCCTGCGAATGGCCGGCCACATGGGCGATGCGCGAGTGACGACTCGCAACCATCCGCTGGTGGGAATGGACAAGGAAAAGAACCTGCTGATCATCAAAGGCGCGCTTCCGGGCGCAAACGGGGCCTTGCTCTACATCCGCAAGAGCATTACCGCACGCATCAAGCCCGTGGTGGCCGAGGCCCCGGTGGATCCGAAGGCTGCCAAGCAGGCCAAACCGGCGAAGCCCGCCAAGAAGTGATCGAGGATAAAGAGCCATGATCGAAATCCCCATCTACAATCAGGCCGGGCAGGAAATCGAGAAATTTCAGCTCGATGAAAGCAAACTCGGCGGCGAAGTGAATCTGGCCGTCCTCAAGCAGGCACTGGTCATGTATCACACGAACAAGCGGCAGGGCACCGTCCGCACGCTGGCCCGCGGCGAGGTCTCGGGTTCGACCCGCAAGATCTACCGCCAGAAAGGCACGGGCAACGCCCGCATGGGCACCATCCGCCAGCCCGTTCGCGTCGGCGGCGGTCATGCCAAGCAGAAGCGTCCCAAGGATTGGCGCCTGGCGATGCCGAAGAAGATGCGGCTGGTCGCCAAGAACAGCGCGTTGCTGGCAAAGATCCAGAAGAACGACATCCGCGTGGTGGATGAAATCAAGCTCGAGCAGCCCAAGACCAAGCTGGTTGTCCAGATGCTCAAGGCGCTGGGCATCGACCGCAGTTGCCTGGTGGCGCTGCCCGTGGCCGACAAACTTCTCCAGCGAAGCAGTCGGAACGTCCAGAAGGCCGAAGTTACGACTGTCGCCCAGTTGAACGCCTGGGACATCCTTCGGACCAAGACCCTGCTGACGACCAAGGCCGGTTTGCAGCAGATGATTGCCTAAAGAGGATTCATCAATGGAAGCGACGAACGTCATCATCCGGCCGCTGATCACCGAAAAGAGCACGCGTCAGCAGCACGCGCAGAACACGTACTCTTTCGAGGTGAACGCTGATGCCGGGAAGAAGGACATCAAGGAAGCGGTCGAAAAGCTGTACTCGGTGAAGGTCTCCGATGTGCGGACGCTGGTGCGCAAGGGCAAGCCCCGCCGCACCCGTTACCGCCTCGTGCATACTAAGACCTGGAAGCGGGCCATCGTCAAACTCCAGGAAGATTCGCGGATAGACCTGTTCTAAGCCAACGAACGCGGAAGCGAGCAAGCCATGCCGATCAAGTCATACAATCCGACGTCCGCGGGCCGCCGAGCCGGCACCGTGATCGACTACAAGGCTGAACTGACGAAGTTCACGCCTGAAAAGTCGCTGCTCCGGCCGCAGGTTCGCGCCAGCGGACGAAACCACCAGGGCATCATCACCTGCAAGCATCACGGCGGCGGAAACAAGAGGATGTACCGCGTGATCGACTTCCGTCGCCGCAAGGACGGGATGGTGGCGACGGTGGAGTCGATCGAGTACGACCCGAACCGGTCGTGTTTCATCGCCCTAATCAAGTACACCGACGGCGAGAAGGCCTATATCCTTGCGCCCAAGGGCATCAAGGTGGGACAGAAGGTCCAGAGCGGCGTTGACGCTCCGCCGGAAATCGGCAACTGCATGCCGCTGGCGAACGTCCCGGCGGGTCTTGAGATCCACAACATCGAAATGAATCCCGGCCAGGGCGGCAAACTGGTGCGTTCGGCCGGCGGCGTGGCCCGCCTGGGCGCCAAGGAAGGCGAGTGGTCGGTCGTGATCCTGCCTTCCGGTGAGATGCGGCGGGTTCGCTCGGCCTGCCGGGCGACGATCGGGCAGCTTGGCAATATCGACTGGATCAACGTGAGCATCGGCAAGGCCGGCCGGCAGCGTCACCGCGGCAAGCGCCCGCACACGCGTGCCAAGGCGATGAACCCGACGGATCACCCGCTGGGCGGCGGTGAAGGCCGGTCCAACGGCGGCCGTCATCCGGTCAGCCGCACGGGCGTTCCTGCCAAGGGCGGCATTACCCGCAGTCCGCGTAAGAACAGCGAAAAACTGGTGCTGCGCCGGCGCAAGTTCGGCACGCACCAGCAGCGTCCGCAAACGGTCAATATGTAAGGAGAGTCGCCGGTGGTTAGTTGCCAGTTGCCAGAGATGGCTGGTGGCGACACGAGACTGGCAACTGGCAACTAATAATGGCAACTGGTGGATTATGAGCAGAAGCGCGAAAAAAGGTCCTTATGTCGACGAGAGACTCTATCAGCGGGTCGCCAGGCTGAACGAGAACCACAGGAAAGACCGCCTCAAGACCTGGAAACGGTCCTGCACCATCATCCCCGAGTTCGTGGGACACACGTTCGAGGTTCATAACGGCAACAAGTTTTTGGCCGTGTTCGTGACGGAAGACATGGTCGGCCACAAGCTCGGTGAGTTCTCGCCGACGCGGATTTTCCGCGGCCACAGCGGCCGCAAGACGGACGCGGTGACGGGCCAGCCGGCCGTACCGCCCAAGTGACCGGAGTCGGTTTGGTTGTCAAGGCCGGCCGAGGATGATAGAGGAGCCAACATGGCTTTGTTTATGTCGAAACATCGGTTCGCTCGCATCGCCCCGCGCAAGGCGCGGCTGGTGATGGATACGATTCGCGGGCGCAACGTCAACGACGCGCTGGCGATTCTTCGGTTTTCGAAAAAGCGCGCGGCCGTCATGATCGATCAGGTCGTCCGATCCGCCATCGCCAACGCCACGGAGCAGGAGGCGGAAGCGGATGACTTGTACGTCAAGGCGTGCTGGGTGGATCCGGGACCGATCATCAAGCGGTTTCAGCCCAAGGACCGCGGCAAGGCGTATGCGATTCAGAAAAAGACCAGCCATCTGGTCGTGGAGCTAGAGGCCCGCGCATAGCGCGGGAACCAGGCAAACGAAGGCGACACTATGGGTCAGAAAACCAATCCCCTCGGTTTCCGCATCGGCATCACGGAGGACTGGAAGTCCAAGTGGTATGCGTCGAAGCAGGCGTTCGGCGAGTTTCTCGGCGAGGACTTCCGCATCCGGAAGTACGTCGATGAGAAACTCAACCGCCAGCCGCCGTTCGCCGCGGTGGCCGATGTGCTCATCGAGCGGACTCGCGAGGAAGTGAAGATCACGCTGCGAACGGCCCGCCCGGGTCTGGTCATAGGCCCCAAGGGAGCCGAGGTCGACAAACTCCGCGAGGAGCTCGAAGACCTCATCAAGCGCAAGGTCGGTCCGGTCAACGTGATCGAGATCAAGAACCCGGACCTGAACGCGCAGCTTGTGGCCGAGGCGATTGCCGAGCAGCTGAAGAAGCGTGCGGCGTTCCGGCGCGTGCTCAAGCAGCGAACGGAAGGCACGATGCAGGCCGGCGCCAAGGGCATTCGCATCGCCGTATCGGGCCGCCTGGGCGGCGCGGAAATCGCGCGGTGCGAAAAGACGGTCGTCGGTTCAGTACCGCTGACGACGCTGCAGGCGAACATCGACTACGGCTACACGACGGCCTTTACGACCTACGGCGCGATCGGCATCAAGTGCTGGATCTATCGCGGAATGTACGGCGACGAGAACATGGTGGCCGACACGGACGTGCGTCCCGGCGGTCCCCCGCGTCGTGGCCGGCGGTAATCCGGAAGTTGCCAGTTGTTAGTTGCCGGTTGCCGGAAATCACTGGTGGCCGACGAATGAAGACTGGTGACTGGTAACTGGCAACTAATTGGATAGGTGTGTTATGGCAGGATTGATGCCCAAACGGGTGAAGTTCCGCAAGAGCCAGCGCGGCAAGTTGAAGGGCAACGCGATGCGCGGCAATTTTGTCGCGTTCGGAGAGTACGGCCTGCAGAGCCTGGAAGGCGGCTGGATAGCGGCCAAGCAGATCGAGGCGGGCCGCGTCGCCGTCAGCCACTTCGTCCATCGTGAAGGCCGCGTGTTCATCCGGATATTCCCATGCAAGCCGATTTCGTCCAAGCCGCTGGAAGTTCGCATGGGCAGCGGCAAGGGCGAGCCGGAGTTCTGGGCGGCCGTGGTGAAGCCCGGGACGATCCTGATGGAGATCGCCGGCGTCGATGAGCCGACGGCGAAACGGGCGATGGCCCGCGTAGCTCATAAGATGCCGGTGAAGTGTCGTTTTGTGGCGCGTCGGCATAAGGTTGCATAAGGACCGCGGTTGATTGAGGAACGGACGGCGATCATGAAGGCCAAGGAATACCGGGACAAGGAAACGGACGCGATCACGCTGGAACTCGCGGACCAGAAGAAGAAACTGTTCGAGCTGCGCAACCAGGCGGTGACTGAGAAGCTGGAGAACCCCGGCCTGCTCAAGAAGACCCGCCGGGAAATTGCCAGGATCCGGACGATTCTGCACCAGCGCGAACTGGCGGCGACGAAGGCCGCGGCCAAGTAAACCCAAAGAGGACGGCGGTTGTGAAGGCCGCCTGAAGCAGACATGGCAGAGACGACTACTGCGACGGAAAAACGATCGGTGCCAAGGACCGTGGTCGGCGTGGTTGCGTCCGACAAGGGCCACAAGACCATCAAGGTGGTCGCGGCCTTCCAGACGCGGCATGCGAAGTACGGCAAGTACCTGAAGCGCCGAACCGTGCTGCAGGCCCACGACGAGAAGAACGAGGCCCGCGAGGGCGACCGCGTGGAGATCGCCGAATGCCGGCCGCTGAGCAAGACCAAGCACCACCGGCTCGTGCGCATCGTCGAGCGCGCCCCCGAG
>JBEKVL010000535.1:0-5100 GCA_049514055.1 Tepidisphaeraceae bacterium
TCCAGGCCCCCAGCACGCCGGAAATGCCGCCGATCAGGAACGCGGCCCAGGGCGCTACGAAGCCGGAGGAAGCGGTGATCGCGACCAGCGCGGCCAACATGCCGTTGCAGCACATCGACGGATCGGGCTTGCCGAACCTCGTCCACATGTATACACACGATGTCAGCGCGCCGGCCGCCGACGCCAACATGGTGTTCGCCGCGATGATGCCAATGCGCCCGTCGGTGCCGGCCAGCGACGAGCCGGCATTGAAACCGAACCAGCCGAATGCCAGGATGAAAGTGCCGAGGATGACCATCGGCATGTGGTGGCCGAGGATGGGCCTGGGTTTGCCGTGGGCGTCGTACTTGCCGATACGCGGGCCGAGCAGCAAACAGGTAATGAACGCCAGCGCCCCGCCCTGGAGATGCACGACCGACGATCCGGCGAAGTCGACCACGCCATGGGCCAGACCCGACCGATAGCCGAGCTGAGAAAGCCAGCCACCACCCCAGACCCAGCAGCCGTAGATCGGGTAGATGAACGCGCCGATGGCCAGGGAGAAGAAGAAGAAACTCTTCGAGCTCCAGCGTTCGGCCAGCGCGCCGGTCGGGATGGTCGCCGTGGTGTCCATGAAGACCATCATGAACAGGAACAAGGCGACGGACATGCCGTCGTAGGTCTTGCCGGTGAGGCAGAACCCGGTCTTGCCGAAGAGGCCCCAGCCGCTGTCGGTTACGGTGCCGACGGTGACGGGCGAGCCGATGGTACACATGTGGGCGTTGCCGGGGATGCCGCCCAGCGCGCCCGGGCCGCCGATGGCGGTGCCGTTGACGCCGCCGCACATGAGCGCGTAGCCGCAGAAGAAGAACCCGGTCATGCCCAGGGAATAGACCATAAGGTTCATCCACATGGTGTGGGCCGCGTTCTTGGCGCGACACAGGCCGGTTTCCAGCAGGGCGAAGCCGGCCTGCATGAACATGACGAGGAAACCGCAAACGAGTATCCAGACCAGGTTGATGGAGTAGAGGGCTTTGGTCGCGGCTTTGGCCGCTTCCTCGGCGGTCGGCTTGTCGCCCGCGTACGGTTTCCAGGTGCCCTTGATCGGGTCGCCGGTGCCGGTCGGCCAACCTGAAAGGTACGGATTGGGCGTGAAGAGCGGCTCGGTCGATCCGCCGCTGAAACCGGCCGGGTCCGGGGTGAAGGCTGGTGCGGGCCGGGTTGTGGGCGTGTCCGCGCTGGCGCAGGTTGACGTGCCGATGGTGATGGCTGTTAATAGTAGCAGTGGGCACCAGCGAGTGGTGAAGCCTGCGACACTCATATCCTGCTCCTTATAGATGTGGTGTCGGAGTACCGACACCACATTGCGATGCCTACGCCAGGTGATACGGTCGGCCAATCCAAGACAGCCGGGTTGGTCGGAACGTATGCAGCAAAGCCGATGCCAGCCTTGTATGGCGCGATTTCGATAATAGGAGAATGCCCTACGCCGCCTGGAATCCGCGTATCTAGGCAACGACCTGAAAACAGGCATCTGACTGCCCATCCCGTACGCGGCCACAGGAGATCACCAGCGGATCCCCCGATCCGAAATGGGAGTATCGCGATGGGTAATCTGCGGCCGATTTGAGGGGTTAACCCCAATATATGGTGTGGTGGCAATACATCGAAGTATCGGCATCCCATTTGCTTCGGGCCATATCTGGCGTGAGTATGTCTAAGCGTCTGTACCCAACCGAGGGAGTCGCCCATGCTGATGATTGAAGCTGTCGTGAAACCAAGCAGGCTGGATGCCATCAAGATCGCCCTGGCAAAGATGGGAATCGTGGGCGTGACCGCCATCGAGTGCAAAGGGTTTGGCCGCCAGTTGGGGCACACGGAGCGCTATCGCGGCGCGAAGATGGACGTCGGCTTCGTCCCGAAGGTGCTGCTGAAGATATGTGTCAAGTCGGTGGACTTGCAGAAGGCCATGACCACGATCGTCGATGCCGCCAAGACCGGCGAAGTCGGTGACGGCAAGCTCTTTGTATATCCGGTGAGCAAGGTTCTTCGAATTCGCACCGGCGAAACGGACGAAGCGGCGATATAGCGGTTCATGGGCCGCGAAGGCGTAAATACGCGAAGACGGACGCGAAGAGAATCGAACTGATTTTCTTCGCGTCCGTCTTCGTCTTTGCGGGCGCGCTCAACATGACGATTTCAGCCGCCACGCACTCACGGCGGTGGTGAGTGCCGAGCCGGATCATCTCAGCACCCAGGATCCGGCACTCAACAAAAGAAGACGGCCGCCCGGTGGTCGGGCGGCCGTCTCTGCGATCGGGAATCGTGGCCTGCGTGATCGCGTGGGCATCAGGCTCCCACGGGCCTGGCCGGTGTGGTAAGGATGACGTCCTTGCCTTGCTTCTTGCTGGAGCGGATGAAGTAGAATCCGCCATAGATGCCCCAGACCGCCGCGACGCCCAGGGCGATATAGGGTTCCTTGCAGCTCATGCCGCTGACGAAGAACGGGCCGACCAGGTAGAACACCATGCACAACAGATTCGCCAGCAAGCCGAACACCGGCACGACCATGTGCTTGAACCCGGAGAACGAGTGGTGCTCGCGGAAGGCGACGATCGCCGTCAGGCAGGTCATCATGTACAGCAGGAACGTGCCGAAGTTGCTGACCAGGGTGATCGTCAACAGGCTCTGCGGGATCATGGCCGCGGTGGCCTTGGCCAGCTTGTGCGTGCCGATGGAGTACCAGATGTTGTGGGGCACCGCGCCGACGGTGGCATCATAACTGTCGCCGACGGCCGGCCCGCACAGATAGGTCGAGACGGTCACGATACCGAGCACGGCGGAGATGATCGCCAGGGTCCAGATGGCCCGGTGCGGGGTCAGCCGCTTGCCATGGAGCATGCCGAAGTGGCTGGGGATTTCCTCATCGCGGCCCATGGCGTAGGTCACGCGGGCGCCGGTCGCCAGGCAGGACAGGGTCGTGCCGATGAGGGCAAGGAACACCGTGAAAGCCTGTACCATCATGAACCACCAGCCGGCGTTGGCGCTGCCGAACGCCCAGGCGCCTACCATCTGCATCATGTCGCCCAGGGGGGCCGAACTGGCTCCGGCGGCGGTGGCGCCGTAACCGCTGTGCATGAAGTAGTTGGCCGCGAAGTATTCCAGGGTGTAGCAGAAACCGCCTTGAATGAGCAGCGAGAGCAGCACGGCACGCGGGATGTCGCGTTTGGCGTTCTTGGCTTCCTCGCCCATGGCCGTGACCGATTCAAACCCGACCAGGATCAGGATGGCGACGCAGGCTTGAATGATGATGTAGCCGAAACCATGCGGGGCAATGACCGACTTGGCGGTGTTGTGGTAGTTGTAGGTCTCGACGCCCTTGTCGTCCTTGAGGATGCCGCCTTCGTAGCTGACCTCGAACTTCCTGGGCTTGCCGTCGGCGCCGAGCTCCCAGACCGGGTTGTTGTCCTTGTCGACCTTGGGGTGAGTGGCGCCGCTGGGATCGGCAATGGTCTTGGTGGCGTCCTTGGGGTCGGGGATCGTGTTGGGCTCGGTTGCTTGCACGTATTCGGTCAGGTTGCCGTTTGAGTCCAGAACCCAGGCGTTCTTGCCTTCGGGATGGCTCGAGCGGTGGGCGATGGCCATGATCGAGAAGACGACCAGGGCCGAGATCTGAATCACGTTGATGGCCGCGTTCACGCCTGTGGTGCCGCCGACGCCGCGGTAGGCGATATAGGAGACACCCAGGGCGAACACGATGCAGAACAGGAACATGAACAGTGGACTCGGCAAACCGGAGGAGAAGGTGTTGGGGAAGACCTGTCCGATCATGTAGCCGACCAGCAGAGCCGTCACGCCGACCATCACTCCCGGATAGACCCAGTAGTAGAGGTGGCTTGCCCAGCCGACCACGAACTTGGCGATACGGGCGAACTTGTAGGCGTGCGTCTTGGAAAGGAATGCCTGCTCGGCAAAGAAGTAGCTCGACCCGGCTCCGGGATAGAGCTTGGAAAGCTCGGCATAAGCGACGGCCGTTGCCAGGCACAGCAACAGTGCCGCCAGGATGCCGAACCACATGGACATGCCTGCTCCAGGCGCGCCTGTGAGCACCTGTGGACCGAACGTCAGCCAGAGGAATGCACCCGGCGCTATCAGCGCCATGGCATTGGACGTCAGGCCTGTCAGGCCAAGCGTCGGTCTCGTTGTTGTCGTTGACTCCGCCATCGTGGTCTCCTTTCGTGTGCGCGCGGAACGGGCGCTCCGACTGCGCGTCAGTTTTTGAATCACTCCTTACACAAGGGTGGTTCGCCTGCGGAAACAGGACGACTACCTAGCCGTCAGCACCTCGAACGGCTGCTCACCGTTCTCCTCGGTTCCGCCTGGACCCGTTTGCTGAGACTGCATACAAATCGCGCGCCAGAATAATCGCATGGATTCGCTACTATATGTAAATCCAATGCAAATAAGTGGTTGCGAGCAGGTGAATTTCGGTGCATTTCGATAACTACATCTGTCAGCCTGGAGATGAGCCCAGAAACTGCGCGCCTGGGGAGCGATTGACCCGCCCTGCCAGTGCATTGCGCATCAGGCATACTCATTTCCATGCGTACAAGCGTGAATCCCCCTTGGCACAGCACTTGCCGTCGGCATATCATGCGGCACGAGCGAGTGTGGCATCATCCTGGGCCGTACCCGAACACCGGGAACCGTCATCCCGAGCGTACTTGCGAGGGATCTGGCCGCGGAGTCCAAAACCAGATGCTTCGCGAGTACGCTCAGCATGACAATTGGCTACGTAGACGCAGCTTGCGATTCCGACGTTCCCAGCCACGCTGGCACAAACCGCCGCCTCGACGAGGACTATGCAGCTAACGTATTCGCAGCTCAGCGTTCCCGGCCCCGTGCGGGAACGCAACGAGGACTATATCGCCTTCTTCCACCCGGCCACGCTCGAGGAACGCCGGGCCCGCGGCTCCGTCGCGATCATCGCCGACGGCGTGGGCGGCCAGGGCGATGGCGACATCGCTTCGCGCCTCGCCGTGGAATCCGCCATGGATGTCTTCACCACGGCGGACCTGGACACGTCGCCCAACACACTGCTGTGGGAGATGTTCAAGGCCG
>JBEKVL010000536.1:0-5068 GCA_049514055.1 Tepidisphaeraceae bacterium
GCAGGGCCTCAAGTTGCTCCATGGCCCACTGCTTCTCCGGTTCGTGGATGACCAACCTGGCCTTGGGAAACAACGTCAGTCCGCCGCGATGCGCGGGGCGGAAATTCGTCAGGAAGACGGTGTCGATGGCCTCGGGTTTCAGGCCGGTGCGCTCGAAGAGCCTCGCTCCAAGCGCTTGCGGCGGCAGGGCCGGGTCCACCAGAATGCACCTCTTGCCGGCGCGGATGAGGGTGGTGGTGGCGTGCGGAGTCCGCACCACCTCATTTTCTTTCCAAATGCGGTTGCGGCTGAGCGTTCCTATGCTGATGATGTCGAATCGGATGTCGGCCATGATAGTATTCCGCATTGTTCAGTAGCGGATCGAAATCGTCAAACGCGCGGACCAATATGACGGATGTGACAGAGCCGACAAGAAAATCAAGGATTGCCGCGGAGTACCGCGGCACACGGGCAAGATGCCCGTGCCACCAAAGAAGACCACGACACGCATGACCCAACGCTTGTTCATCCTTCATCGTTCGTCGCTCATCGTTCTGCTTTTCCTCGCCGGATGCGCATCGACCGGGCAGTCGGGCGGCTCGCTTGGCCGCTGGGAAGGCCCGGCCGAGCCGGCCAAGGTCACCACCGGCGCCTGGACCTGGGTGGAACAGCCCGCCCGCGTCCTGCACACGATGAACTACAACATTTACACCACCATCGAAGAACCCGAGGTGCTCGACTATCTCTCGCAGATCATGCAGGGCGGCCTGGCCATGTACCAGCAGATCGCCCCAGACGTCAAACCCGGCCCGCGGCCGATGGACTGCTATATCTTCCACTGGCGCAGCGAGTGGGAACAGTACACCATGCGCTTCGCCGGCCAGGACGCCAGCGTCTTCCTGCAAATCCGCAACGGCGGCTACACGCTGCACGACCGCTATGTGGCCTACTACTACGGCCGGCTCAGCACCTATTCGGTCGCGGCTCACGAAGGCTGGCACCAGTTCGCCGGCCGGAATTTCAAGGGACGCCTGCCGCCTTTCCTCGAGGAAGGCATCGCCTGCATGTTTGAAACCATCCAGTGGGATGACAAATTGCCCCGCTGGAACCTGTCGGTGAACCGCGAACGGGTGCAACAACTGCGGAAGGCCATGGATAAGAATTCGCTGATACCACTGGAAAAGATCTGTGCGATGCACGCCGGCGACGTGGTCGGCGAAGGGGCCGACAAGATCGACGCCTTCTATGCGGAGGCATGGGCCTTTGCGCGGTTCCTCCATGAATCCGACAACGGTCGCTTCCGGCCCGCCCTGCGAAAGTGGATCGCCGAAACCGCCGATGGAACAGTCTATGATCCAACGGGCTCGCACCGCAGGGCGATGGCCCCCTGGCATCCCGCAGCCGTGCGGCCGATGATCGAACATTACCTGGGCATGAACATTCAGGAAGTCTCGAAACTGTACAACGTCTGGCTGAAGCATGTGGCCTATGAGGAGTTCAACCTGCACTGGCGCGGAGCCCTGTGAAACAATCCGGGTTTATAGTGGACGCCGGGCCGGAGAGTGGCTAGATTCTTAGCAGTACCTTAATTCCCGCTGGAGCGGGTTCTGTTGGCTCATCAGCAGCCGGCGCACGGAGGCCCGGGTGCTGACATAGACGGTGCGGGTTGGCAAACCCCAAGGTGCGGACATGAATACGGCGGTCATGCAGAGGCAACGCTGCGTTTTCAACGGGCGCGTTCAGGGGGTTGGTTTCCGCTACACGGTTCAGAATCTGGCTCTTCAATACGACGTCGCGGGCTATGTGCGCAATCTGCCCGATGGCCGGGCTGAACTTGTCATGGAAGGCCCGGAAGAGGCCATGGCAGCGCTCCTCGAAAATATCCGCAACAAGATGAACGCGTACATCAAGAAAGTGGACATTGAAACCTGCCCGGCCACGGGACAGTTCGCGCGCTTCTGCATCAGGCATTGACACCTCGCGGGCGAAGGCCCGGCCCTCCCCGGAATCATGCCGGGCAGTGCGAATTGCACGTTCACGCTCGACCGCTGGCGAAGCCTTGGGCCTCGTCATCACGGAAGATCAGTCAGGGCAACGCGATCATACGAGGCGCGTTGCCTTGCGCATTCGCTGGCCTTACTTGCCTTCGATCGGCACCATCCAGATGTTCCGAAACTGCACCGGGTTGTTGTGGTCCTGGAATTGAAATGTCCCCGCCCGTGCATCCTGTTTAAGCGTCACATCGTCGTGGATCTTGATGCCGTTGTGCAACACGGTCAACGTCGGCTTGCCCGTGGGTTTGCCGTCCTTCTGCTCCACGCGATACTCGATGTCATACGTCTGCCATTGCAGCGGCGGGAGCGAGGCCAGGGAGAACTCATCGAAGGCGTCGGGGTCTTTGTAGCGGTAGAGACCGCCGCAACCGCCGCCGGTGTAGCTGGGAGCGCCGAAGGAATCGAGTACCTGAATCTCCTGGCCGTTGGGCATGAAGACGCCGCTGTTGCCGCGGGCCTGGTCCACTGCCGTCGGCATCAAGGGGATCTTGAATTCGACATGCAGCTTGAAACTCCCCGTGATCGGACGCTTGGAGAACATGCCGCCCTTAGGAACCTCGATGCCGCCATCGATCAGTTTCCACTGCTGCTCGGTGCCGTCCTTGAGGGGCTTCTTGACGACCTCGTCGAAATTCTTGCCGTCCAGCAACACGATCGCTCCGGCCGGCGGCTGGGCGCCGAGCGTGGCCGGCGTGCGGGTGATGCGCTTGAACTCGAATGTCCCGCCCGGGCCGCACGTTCCCTTGAACGCGCCGTCGGCATACAGGCCCGCCCATTCCACATCACTGGCTTTGCCCGCGACGCGCACGACATCGCCGTCCGGTTTGGCGGCCAGCGTCGTCTTGGCCACCTTGTTTTCCGGCAGCGACTGGCGGATCAACACCTTGTACGCGCCTGCCGCGGCGGCCACCACACGAACCTCAAGCTTGTGCTCGCCCCTGGCGTCCTTGAATGTGCCTTCGTACAAACCCTGCACCTCTTCCTGTTTCGGCGGCTCGGCGAAGGCGAAACTGGCCAGGGCGACGCACGCGATGAGAATTGATGTCATGCGAAACATGGGCTTTTCTCCATTGAGTATGCATCGGCTCAGTTACATGTACACCGGGAAAGTGCAGGTGTGGAGTGAACTTCTTCCGCCCCCTCCCAACTCGCCCCGCCGGTCGCTATGATGACGCGGCGCCAACGCGGAGCCGTGTACCATGAGCAACTGGGACGACCCCAATTCGCCCCCCTCCAGCAACCCCGGCCAAGCCGGCGGTTCCAACTTCTTCGGCGATCTCGCCGATCCATTCGCCGAGCCCGACGAGGCGGACGACAATCGCACGGTCGATCTCTCACCGGCGCGGCCCGCCACGCCGGCCGCGCCTCCGCCGCCCGAACCCGTGCCCCAGGAACCGGCCGCCCCGGTGCAGCGCGACGTGCCGCACCTCGAACGTCTCGAAAACGAGTGGCGCCGCTTGCAGCGCGCGTTCGCCTATCACCCGCACGTCCGCGTCATGGCGCTCGAAGGCGACCCCCCGGACCAGTATCAGATCGACTACCGCTTCCGCACTGTCCTGATGGACGAGGCCGGCCAGCTTCAATATTCCACAACGTGCTCGGTGCATGTCTGGCTTCCGCCGGAGTTCCCGCACGAGCCGCCGCTGGTCCGGCCGGTGTCGGACCTCTTTCATCCCAACGTCGTGCCCGAAGGCATCAACATCGACCGCTACTGGACCAGCACCCGCTCCACGCTCGTGGATGTGGTTGCCGGCGTAGGCGCGATGCTCTGCTACCAGGACTTCGATGCCGAGAACGCCTGGAACCCCGCGGCCGCCGAGTGGACGCACGCCAATCCCCGCATTTTCCCCCTGGACCCCGACGCCAACCTGCACGCGGACGCCGGCGGCGACCCGCTGCAGCGCATCTGTCGCCACGGCCCGCGCACTCTCGAGCAGACCCGCCAGCAACTCAAGCAAACCTGCGACTCGCTGCTGGTCACCGGGCAGGCGCCCGACGATCAGGAGGTCCGGAACTTCGCGGAGAAGACCCGCCAGTCGCTCTCGCTCTTCATCGAGGACGACGTTCCCGAGGAATTGCGCATCACCGTCGGCGAACTCGACGACTTCGCCGGCGAACTGCCGGCCTCCGTCCCGCTCTGGGAGGGTCTGCGCCGCTACCGCGACAACGCCGCCGTCGCCACCCAGACTGCCCGCAAACTCCGCGACGCCGAGAAATCCATCGACTTCGAGAACCGGGCCATCGACGCGCTGATCACCCAGGCGCCCCCGTCCGATCCGCGGGAAGCCATGCGCGCCCTGCCGCCGGTGGATACGCTGGAGATGCACCAGCAGAACCTCGAAGGCATCATCGCCCGCAGCGACCAGGCTGTCGGCGAGGCCCGCACCACCTCGGGGCGCATCGAGGCCCTCCCTGAGCTCGCGGCCGCCACGCGCAGCACGGTCCTGCAGAAGCGCCTCGAATCGGAAATCGAACGCGCCCGGACCACCGTCAACGAGGCCCGCGACAAGCTCAACCAGACGCTTGGCTCGCTCGAGCCGGTGCTCGCCAGGGGCCGGGCCTATGCCCAGGTCGTCCGCCGCATGATCGAATGGCGCAGCTACGCCGACATGGTCAACCGCGCCGAGGAATTCAGCCACGATGTCCTCTCGCTCGGGCCGGCCGGGACCCAGGCGTTCTTCATCGAAAACGAATCCGGCCGATTCGGACCATTCGAGATCGAGCAGAAGCTCACGCTCGGCTCGGCGGCGCTCATCGTCCGCAATCCCGCATCCAGCACCATCGAACTCGTGACCGCGGACACCGGCAAGACCCTGGTCAGATCCGACGAAGGCAAGGCGGCGATGCCGATCACCGACCCGGAGAGCGGGGCCATCTTCCGGACCAAGTTCGAGCTTTCGGGAAACTGCGATGAGCTTGCCCTGCAACTCGACTACGCCGCCCGCGAGTCCTCCGTCCTGCTCGAGAAACTCCAGACCGGCGTGCGTTCGCCGAAGGAATGCTGGCTCGGCGCCTTCAACGACCTGTTCCGCGAT
>JBEKVL010000537.1:0-5063 GCA_049514055.1 Tepidisphaeraceae bacterium
CGCACCGAGCGGTGTGACCTTCAGTAATACTACAACAGACTACGTGTTGCAAGGTTCGGCCTATGGCGGAATCAGCGGCCCCGCCGCCTTCACCAAGAACGGCGCCGGAAGACTTACCATTGCCAGCGGCATGTACAACGGTTTTACCGGCGCCGTCACGATCAATGGCGGCATCCTGAGTGTCTCCGACATCGGCTATGGCGGCTCAAACGGTCCCATCGGTGCCTCCAGCAACGATCCCGTCAACCTGACCCTTAACGGCGGCACGCTCGAATACACCGAATACGGATCGACCTCCGACCGCGGCATGACCCTCGGCACCGGCGGTGGAACGCTCAGCATTGCCAACGGCAGCGCCGTCCTCAACCTGAACGGTCCGGTCGTCGGCCCAGGGAAGCTGACAGTGCCCGGTCCCGGCACGCTCTCGCTCGGTAACTCCGGCAACACCTTCGCCGGCGGAATGGAACTTCAGGGCGGCATGGTGGCGTTCAACGGCCTCCTTGGCACCGGCCCAATCAACGTCAGCGGCACCAGTACGCTGCAGTGGGCCGGCGGTAACGGCCAGAATCTGGCCAATAACATGACCATCGCCGGCGGTGTCACCACCACGCTCGACAGCAACGGCAACAGCGCCACGCTCTCCGGCGGCATCAGTGGTGCCGGCGGCATCGCCAAGATTGGTTCCGGCACACTGACGCTCACCGGCGCCAACTCGTTTGACGGATCCGTGGCCATCAACAGCGGCACCATCAACATTCAGAGTTCAACGGCATTGGGCAGCGCCGTCGGCGGCACCACGGTTGCCGCCAACACGGCCCTGGAATTGCAGGGCGGCATCACCGTCGTCGGTGAATCCCTGATGCTCAATGGCACGGGCATTGGCACGACCTCGGGCGCCCTCCGCAACGTCTCGGACAACAACGCCTGGAATGGGCCCATCATCCTCGGATCAGACACGATCATCTTCAGCGGTCCTGCAATCACCGGCACCGCCACCGGCAGCCCGGTGGTTACCTCGTTGACGCTCGGCGGCACCATCACCAGCACTGGAACCGCCAGCACGCCCACCAAACTCACCTTCCAGGGATCGAACTCCGGCAACAACATCGGCATGTTCGTCCTCGGCGCCGACATCGACCTGACGCCGGCGATTCCGGTCGTTATGACCAACGCCATGGTCCGCCTGAATGGACACACACTGACGGTCCCGAACATCGCCGGTGGTGGCGGCAACTACTCGATCCTCAATGGCTCGGCGACCAAAGGCACCTTCATTGCCAAGCTGAACGCCAACAGCGATGCCGGCTATTTCGCCAACAACTCCGCGGGCGGCGCCACCATCAACGACCGCAATCTCGATGTCCAGGTGTTGTCGGCGACCCCCGGTACCGCCTATTACCTGACGATGTACGGCGGCGGCGGCCAGAGCCAGTACACCGGCAAGACTTACGCCTTGACTGACGGCGCCATCCGCATGGGTACGGGTGGCGGATCGTGGACCCAGCCTGGCCGCGACATCATGCCCGACAGCCTCACACTCGATGGCGGGGCCCTGCTGAACGCAGCAGTGACGGCCACCGTTGACCGCACCCAAGGCATCACCCTGGGCGCCGGCGGCGGCTGGCTCGATCCCACCAACAGCCTGGGCTTCACGGTCCACAGCAAGATCACCGGTAATGGCGCCCTGAACATCAACTGGGACACCGGTACGATCACCCTTACCAACTCCGGGAACGACTACAAGGGGGGTACCTGGGTTGGCAAGCCATGGACGACGTTCTACACCTCGGGTGTGCCCCAACTCACGCTTGCTGCTCCCAACGTCCTCCCCAGCGGCGCGAGCTTCGGGGATCTGCGCATCACCAGGAATGCCGGATTGGATACTTTCGTGAATCTGTCAGGCTACGTTGAGACCGTCAACGGCCTTTGGGGCGACGGCACCATTCGCAACGGCGGCACGCTGCGGGTTGGCAACAACGACGCCACCAGCACATTCGACGGTTCGATCCAGAACGGCGCTGCCTTGACCAAGATTGGCGCCGGCACGCTGACTCTCACCGGCCAGAACACATCCACCGGCGCTGTCACCGTCAGCGCCGGCACGCTGGCCCTCACCGGCTCGGCCATCATCGCCACCACTAATTTGACCGTCAGCCCAGGTGCTCTTCTTGACGTGTCGGGGCTGAGTTCGCAACCCAACGTCGGCGGAACAGGCTATGCCCTGACGGCCGGCCATTCCGGTGTTGGCCCGGCGGACATCAACGGTTCGATCGGTCTGCTTGCTGGAACCGGCATCAATATCGGTGGCATCGGCATCGCCCGCACCCTCGCCCAGAACGGCAATCTCTCGCTTCAGGGCGTCAATCTCGCCATGGATTTCGCCACCGATCCCACTGCGGGCAGCGATAAGAACGACGTCCTCGCGGTCACCGGGAACCTGAGCGTCAGTGGCAGCACCAACACCATCCAGCCAACGCTCCTCAACGGCAGCTTGGCCGCCGGCCCGTATACCCTCATGACGTACAGTGGGACGCTCTCGGGCGACGCCACCAACTTCGCCTTTGCCTACGCCGGAACGAGCCGCTACACGGCCACTTTCGACACCGCCTCCACCTCCGGCAAAGTGCTCATGAACATTACCGGCCAGAATGCCAACCTTACCTGGGCAGGCGGACAGGGCGCTAATGCATGGGATCTCAAGACCACAGGCAACTTCACCAGCGCGGCGACCGTCGATCCAACCCTTTTCTATAATCTCGACAACGTCGCTTTCGACAGCACCAGCACCAACAGCCCCGTCATCGCCGGCACGCTTTCGCCTGCGTCCGTTACCGTAAACAACGACGCGACGCATCCCTACACCTTCTCAGGCACCGGTTCGCTGGCCGGCGGCATGACCCTGACCAAGTCCGGTTCCGGCACACTCATCCTTGCCAACAACAACACCTATGCCGGCATCACGACCATCAATGCCGGTACGCTGCAGGTCGGCAACGACGGCACGGCCGGCTCGCTCGGAACCGGCGATGTCGTCAACAACGGCGTTTTGGTCTTTGACCGCGGCGACATCAATCCCAGCATCATTACGATCACCAACAACATTTCCGGTACAGGGTCCGTCACGTACATGACCCCCACCCCTGCCAATCTCAAGAGCGACTACCGCATCAACGGTAACAACACTTACTCCGGCGGAACAACCATCAGCGGCGTCCGTGTGCTGCCGTCCTCGCCCGCCGGCCTCGGCACCGGTCCAATTGCCGTCGTCAACGGCGGCCAGCTCTATCTCGCTCCCTATACGGTCACCAACAACATCTCCATCGCGGGCATCGGCTGGACCGAAACTGCCGGCAACCTCGGTGCCATTCGGTTCCAAGGCCTGGCCGGAACGCCGGCCACGGTTTCCGGCAACATCACCATGACCGCGAATTCTCGCTTGACGTCGTATGGCGCCACCGATTACGGCATGGTCACCGGCGTCATTGGTGACGGCGGTAATGGCTACAGCCTGGAACTGACTGGCGCCGGCGTGTTGATCGTCGGTGGTACTTCCTCGAATACATATAGCGGAACCACCATCATCAATGGCGGCAATGCCACTAACACCAACAACGTCTTTATTCTCGACAAGACGGGTGGGGCCTATGCCATCGTCGGCAACGTCCAGATGGGCGCCGGCAACACGAATCAGCCCAACCTCCGCATGATGGCCGACAACCAGTTTGGCCCGGGTGTCGTCATGAACGGCGTGAATGCGACCGGCAACTGGGCACGCTTTGACCTCCAGGGCACGACTCAGACCCTCGCGGGCCTCAACTGCGCCACGTCAACGACCGCTACGAATCGAGGCGGCCTGGTTGTCCAGAACGAGCGCGTTGGCAGCGGCGGCACCGTCGCCCCGGCAACCCTGATTCTCAATGGCTCAGGCACATATTCCGATGATGGCTACATCCGCGATCGCGACTCCGGCGACGGGCTCCTTCCACTGAGCCTTGTCTGGTCCGGCACTGGCAAACAGACTTTCATCGGCAACCAGATCCGCTACACGGGCACCACAACAGTTTCCAACGGAACCCTGGCGCTGAGCGACGCCAGCATCTTCGCCAGCGACGTCACCAACACCGCCAACCTCGAACTCACCGGCTCGACTGCCTGGACCTTCTCCAGGGCCATCGCCGGCACCGGTTCATTGACCAAGACCGCCACCAACACCATCACCCTGGCCGGGAACAACACCTACACCGGTCCTACCAATATCTCCGCGGGCACGCTTGCTATTGGCGCTACTGCCACGCTGCCCCAGGGAGACATTAACATCGCCGACGGCGCTCAACTTGATGCCTCTGCGGTTCCGGGCGGCTACGTCCTGCCGGCCGGTAAGGTTCTCACCGCCGGCCACACCGGCAGCACCGCCACCGACATCCTGGGCAATGTCACCACCGGAAGTGGAACGGTCAATATGGGCGCGGGTACTGGAACGGTTCGCACGACTTCCCTGGGCGGCAACCTCAGCTTCACCGGCAGCACCGCGATCAACTATGATCTGGGCAATACAGTCACGCCCGGCGCCGGCGTCAATGATCTGGTCACCGTCAACGGCACTCTTGCAGCAGCCGGCAAGACCACGCTCAACTTCAACCCTGTTTCCGGTTTCTTCGGGGTCGGCACCTACACTCTGATGACGTTTACCTCCGGCCCCGCCGACACCAGCCAGTTCGCGATCGGGAACCTCATGTTTGATTCCACCAGCCGTGGATCGGCCAACACGGCCTCCCTCGCCGTCACGCCCACCGCTCTCGAACTCGTCATCAGCGGCACCGCCGCGGCCAACCTCACCTGGACCGGAACCAATGCGACTAACCAGACCCAATGGGATCTGAAGACCACACCCAACTTCACCAGTACCGCGACGGTGGATCCCGACCTCTTCTACAACGGGGACAACGTCACCTTCGACGACACCGGCGCGACTACCACAATTAACCTTGTGGGCACACTGATCGTTCCGGGTTCGGTGACGATCAACAGCAGCAGCGGACACGACTACACCTTCAACGGCGGTT
>JBEKVL010000538.1:0-5056 GCA_049514055.1 Tepidisphaeraceae bacterium
GGCCGAGGCCCATCCTTACCGGCCCGATTCACTGGCCCAGGGCTCGCTCCAAGTCATCGACCTCTTGCAGCGCTCGCTCTGCGAGATCACCGGAATGGACGCGATCACCCTGCAACCGGCCGCCGGAGCGCATGGCGAATTCACCGGCATCCTGCTGATTCGCGCCTGGCACCAGTCGCAGGGCAACGCCCGTAAAAAGGTGCTGATTCCCGACTCCGCGCACGGCACCAATCCCGCAACCGCGGCCATCTGCGGCTACGCGGTCGAAAACCTAAAGTCCAACGCCGAGGGAGGCATCGACCTCGAAGCCCTGGCCCGCCAGGTGGACGAAGACACCGCCGCCCTCATGCTGACCAATCCCTCGACGATCGGAGTTTTTGAGAGCCAGATTCACAAGATCGCCGACATCCTTCATGCCAAGGGCGCGCTGCTCTACATGGACGGCGCCAACATGAATGCACTGGTGGGCAAGGCGCGGCCCGGCGACTTCGGCGTGGACGTGATGCACCTGAACCTGCACAAGACCTTTTCGACGCCCCACGGCGGCGGCGGCCCAGGTTCGGGTCCGGTAGCCTGCAAGGCGTTTCTGGAGCCGTTCCTGCCGACGCCGGTGCTGCGCCAGAACGAAGACGGCACCAGACACTGGAACTACGACCGCCCTCAATCCGTTGGCCGCGTCCGCGCCTTCTATGGCAACGTCGGCGTGCTGATCCGCGCGCTGGCCTACATCCTGGCCAATGGTCCCGACGGCCTGCGCCAGACCACCGAAGACGCCGTGCTCAATGCCAACTACATCCGCACCAAGCTGGAAGACCTCTACGAGTTGCCGTATAAAACAGCCTCGATGCACGAGGTGGTCTTCAGCGACAAGCGCCAGGCGGCTCAGGGGGTAAAGACCGGCGACTTGGCCAAGCGGCTGATCGATTACGGCTTCCACCCCTACACCGTCAGCTTCCCCATGATTGTGAGCGGGGCGTTGATGATCGAGCCCACGGAGAGCGAATCGCTCGATGAGCTGAATCAGTTCATCGCGGCGATGCGAGCCATTGCCCAGGAAGTCGAAGAGACGCCGGAGCTGGTCAAATCGGCTCCCCACTCCACCCGTGTCGGCCGCATGGATGAGACACTGGCAGCGCGCAAACCGGTCTTGCGCTGGAGGGCGTCGGAGTAGTTTTCTGTCATCGTAAAAAGCCTCCGTTCGAGATCAGAACGGAGGCTTTTTACGTTGTTCTTAACAAAAGGTTTTCAGCTCAGAATTACATTGTCGATCAGCCGTGTAGCGCCCACCCAGGCAGCTACGGCAAAGAGATGCCCGGCGGCAGCGGTTGCCCGCGGCTCCAGGGTCGCCCAATCCACCAGTTCGACGTAGTCGATGCGAACCGTGCGCTCGGCGGTCAGCACGTCGCGGGCTGCCTCAATCAGCACCAGGGCGCGGCGCTCGCCATGGGCAAACAAAGCTTCGACGTGGTGCAGGGCGCGGCTCAGAGACAAGGCCTGAGCCCTCTCCTTGGCGCTCAAGTAGATATTGCGCGAGCTGAGAGCCAAGCCGTCCGTTTCACGCACGATGGGGCAGACCACCAATTCTGTCGCCAGGCCCAGATCGAGCGTCATGCGCCGCAAAACAGCCACCTGGGCGGCGTCTTTCTGGCCAAAATAGGCGCGGTCCGCCTCGGCGGCAATCAGCAGCTTGGCCACCACCGTGGCCACGCCGCGAAAGTGCCCGGGCCGCGACTTACCGTCCAGACGATTGCCGAGACTTTCTACATCCACAAAGGTCGCCGCGCCCGCCGGATAGAGTTCCTCGACCGAGGGTGCAAAAATGGCCGTCGCCCCGGCCGCATCCGCCAGAGCGCAATCGGCATCCAGAGTGCGCGGATAGACGGCAAAGTCTTCGTTGGGACCAAACTGCGTCGGGTTCACAAAGATGCTGACGACGACCTGTTGGCACGAGGCCGCCGCGGCCTGGATCAGCGACGCATGTCCGGCGTGCAGCGCGCCCATGGTGGGAACCAGCGCGACGGTGTTGCCTTCTGATTGGCGCGCCAGTCGCGACCACTGGCGGAGTTCTTCAACGGTGTGGAAAATCTTCATCGTGCTTTGCGCAGGGCGTCCTTGGGGTGGAGGGGATTTTGCCGGGTTTCGAGCTCGCTGCGAACCGCCTCCGGCAGGTGGTAGCTTTCTTCGTCCGAGGGGAAGGCGCGATGCTCGACATCTTCGCGATAGTGTTCGACGGCGTAGCGCAAAAGCGATCCGGCGTCTGCGTAGCGGCGCACAAATTTGGCGGCTGGAGAAAAAGTCATGTTGACCAGATCGTGAAAGACCAGAATCTGCCCGTCGCAGTCAGGCCCGGCGCCAATTCCTATAGTGGGAATCGGCAACTCGGCGGTGATGGCGGCAGCCACTTCACGCGGCACACCTTCCAGCACAATGGCTCCGGCTCCGGCATCGGCCAGCGACCGCGCGTCGGCCTTCAAGCGGAGCACGGTTTCAGCGGTGCGGGCCTGCACGCGAAATCCTCCCATGCGGTGCACGCTCTGCGGAGTCAGGCCAAGATGGCCCACGACAGGGATTTCGGCTTCGGTGAGGGCGCGAACCAGTTCGACGCGGGCTCCCTCGACCTTGACGGCCTCGGCCCCGGCTTCCTTCACAAATCGAATGGCATTGGAAACGCCCTCGGCAACCGTCGCGTGATAGCTGCCAAAGGGCATGTCGGCGACCACCAGAGCGCGGCGCACGGCGCGACGCACGGCGCGAGTGTGGTGCAGCATCTCGTCCACGGTAATGGCCAGGGTATTGTCGTGGCCCAGTACCACCATGGCCAGCGAATCGCCCACCAAAATCAGGTCCACCCCGGCCTCATCGACCAGACGGGAAGTCGCGTAGTCGTAGGCGGTCAGGGCGCTGATCAGCTTGCCCTGGCGCTTCATCTCGGCCAGTGCGGGCACGGTGACTTTTGTGACGGGATTGGCGGCGGGCGAGGGATCTCCCCCGGAAAAATTGGTCAGGCTCATGATCTGTCTCCAGTGCCGCTCCGTACACTCAGGATGCGGCCCGTGCAAGTGTGAGTATACGCCGGGTGAGGGGTGGCTGCGTCTCAGTTTGCGGTCTTGGTGGCGGCTTTTCAAGTGCCGAAAGTTGGGTGAACTTGCATCCGTTGGCCGGGAGCCGCAGACTGGATGAAGAATGTATCCCTTTCTCCACAACGAGATTGCCGTCGGCCTGGGCGCCGCGGCCACGCTGGGACTGGCGGCGGGCGGCTGCGCCTATGCGGCCATGTGGCCGGCCTCGAGCATCTTTGGCCGGACGCTGATTGCACCCCGACATCCGGGAGAACTGGCGCTGACCCTGGACGACGGGCCCAACCCGACCTGGACGCCGCGCCTGCTGGAGTCGCTGGCTCGCCACGACGTGCGGGCGAGTTTTTTCATGGTGGGCAGCCGTGCCGAGCAGCAGGCGGAGCTGGTGCGCGCGATGGCGGCCTCGGGGCACCTCATCGGCAGCCACTCCTGGACCCATCCCAATCTGGCAGTGACCAGTGCCGCTCGGGTCCGCGAAGAAATGCGGCGCAGCAAAGAAACACTGGAGCAGATTACAGGCGCCTCGGTGCGCTTTTTTCGTCCCCCGTTTGGCGGGCGCAGGCCGATGGTGCTTCGGGCGGCGCGCGAGTTGACGATGGAGCCGGTGCTGTGGAATGCCATGACCAGCGACTGGAAGGAACCCTCGTCAGTCCGAATCTCCGAGCGCCTTGTCCACCGCATTGACCGACTGGAAAAACGTGGCTGGGCAGCCAATATTGTGCTCCATGATGGCAATCATCTCGACCCGGCGGCAGATCGCGGGCCATCGGTGGCCGCGGCCACCAGGCTGCTGGAGCGCTACGCGCCTTCGCATCGGTTTGTGACCCTGGACGCCTGGGCATAACGGCTTCGATTTGTTTGCGATGCGTATCAACCGCTGTATGAAACCCTTTTGCAAGGATCGCCTTTTTTGCTTCGCGCTCTTTCTCTCACTGCGCTATAGTTTCGCCTATGCAAAATATCAACATCCGGCGCTATCTATTTCTCCTCGCCTTGTGCCCTGTTTTTTTGTTCAACCTTGCTGGTCCAGCGCAAACCACGCCTCCGCCTCTTCCCGATGATGGCATCGCGATCATCCGTCTCAGCACCCACGAGGTGATCCTCGATGTGGTGGCCCGCGACCGAAATCAGAATCCGATCAGCGATCTGACGGCGGGTGAATTTCAGGTCTTCGAACTCGGAAAGCGGGAAGACAAGACTCCGCATCCGATTCTCTCCATGCGCATGATTGATCCTCATCGGGACGCAAGCCACGCCGGAGCGAAGGACAGCGGATTCAGCATCAGCACGGGCGCTATCTGCGCGCTGAACTCGACCACGCACTACGAGATTGCCATTCAGGCCTCGCCCGAGCCCGGCTTTCATCAGGTTCTGGTCAGGTCCACCCGCCCGCAGGTTACGCTCTCTTTCCGTCATCGCTACTATGTGGGGCTGACCGCGGACGACGCTCATCCCAAAAGCGTCAAGGCCTCTGCCGGAGACATCGCGCTTGCAGAAGCCTCCTGCTTCCATTCCTCCACTCCGCCCACGCTCGCCATTCGTGCCCATCCACTGTTGGTCCCGGGCGGCAACGCTACGCGCTACGCGGTCCTGGTCCGCCCTGAATCGCTTGCAGCCATCGGCCTGGGCGGCTCCAACACCCGTGTGCAGCTCGACTTTGGCATGTGTACCTTTGATGCGACCGGAGGCTTTGCACAATACCTGCACTCTTCAATGGATCACCAGCTCAATGCCGATGAACTGGCGCGTACCACCTCTCGCGGGCTGGTCAACCTGCTTGAAATTCCCGGAGCTGAACCGCCGCCCCTGGCGCGACTGGTGGTGCGCGACCGCGTCACTGGAAATCTGGGCATCGTCGATGTGGCGCGTCCGGTCACGCTGGCCGCGCAGTCCGATCACGACAAGGCGCTGTCGCGTCCGGTCGGCTCCATCCGCTCCTTCGGCGTGGTTACGCCCCGTGAAAACACCTTCTGTGGCGA
>JBEKVL010000539.1:0-5055 GCA_049514055.1 Tepidisphaeraceae bacterium
CTCCAGGCCACGCAGCCCGCCAAAGCCGTGGCGATGTTCAAGCAGGCTCTCGACGCCGCCGAGAAGACGCTGGGCAAAGAGCACCCGCTCCTGGCCGATCTCCTGCGAAATTACGCGCAGGCCCTCAAGCTGTCCGGGCAGGCCGATCGGGCGGCCGAGGTGCTGGCCCGTGCCGAGTCCATCACACAGCGCGTCAAGGCCGAGGTCGCCCGGGCCGCAGCAACCCGGCCGGTCGTGCCGAAGCTGAGTTTCGACGAACACATGTCGGTCGCCGGCCGGTCGGTTCGCCAGGGCGACTACACCGAGGCGGCGGAGCATCTGCTGGCGGCCGTGGAACTGTCCGCTGCATTCGAGGAGAAGGATCCGCGCCATTGGACGCTTGCGAACAATCTCGCCACGGTGCGGCAAATGCAGGGGGATTACGCGGAGGCCGAGAAACTCCTTAACAGTTCACTCCAGTTGCGCCAGAAGTTCCTCAAGCCGGACGACCCGCAGATCGCCCTGGCGTTTCACAACCTTGGCGTGCTGCACGAGCTGGAGGAACGCTATGACGTCGCCGAGCGCGACTTCACGCGCGCACTGACGATCCGCCAAGCCGTGCTTCGCGACAACCACCCGGATATTTCGCTGACGCTGCAGCAGATCGGGCTGGTGCAGTTCAAGCAGAAACGCCTGGCCGACGCCGAAACGTCGATCCGCAGCGCCATGGCGATGCGCGAGAAGGCGTTCGGCGCGGAAAGCGTGCCGGTCGCATCGTCGATGGCGGACCTGGCCGACGTGCTGGCGGGCCGGCAGAAACTTGACGATGCCGAGCCACTGCTGAAACGCGCAATGGCGATGCAGGAGAAGCTGATGGGCAGGGAGAACCCCGATCTGGCGACGCTTCTGCTCGGCCAGGGCAGGTTCTATCGCGAGCAGGGCCGCTTCGCCGAGGCCGAGCTGGCCAACCGGCGGGCGGTTGCACTCCTTGACAAAGCGCTCGGTGCGGAGCATCCGAACACGGCCGTGGCGACGCTCGATTTGGCGGCCGATCTCGCCGGCCTGGGCAAACTGGAGGAATCGGCCGAGCAATACGGCCGGGCCGTCGTGACGTATGAGTCGCGTCTCAGCCCGGCGAGTCCGAAGCTGGACAAGGCGCTGGCGGCGTATGCCGAGGTGCTTCGCAAGCTGAAGAGGGACGAGGAGGCGGCGAAGGTGGAGGGGAAGCGGAAGGCGGGGCAGTAAACAGCGGGGTTGATTGACGCTGGGCGCGAGGCGTGGCAGGCGCGGATAGGGAATGACGAAACTCGAAATTCGAGTTACGAATTACGCAGAAAGCACGCATGCGGAGGGATTCGTTTCTGCGTTTGAACCTGAACCCGACTGTTGCGACACGCACCTGAACCCGACTACCCAAATCGCCCGCAATACGGTAGGTTGCATGTTATGCCCCTGCTCCTCCACTGGCTCGTCAAGAAGCTCCCGGCTGCCAAGCGGCAGAATCTCAAGCGCATGGTCGAGGCCGGGCGGGTACTGGTTAACGGAGTCGCGGCCAGGAAACTCAAGCAGGAGATCGCCGAAACCGACGAGATCACGCTCATCGAGCGTGGCACGCGGCCGACGCCGGCACTGGCGCCGCTGCTGCTGATCCATGAAGACGACGATGTCATCGTCGTCAATAAACCATCGGGGCTGCTTACCAGCACCGTGCCGGATGAACGCCGGCCGACGGCCATCCGCATCCTGCGTAACTATGCCGGGCAGCACCACATCACGGGCCGCGTGGGCGTGATCCATCGGCTGGACCGGGAGGTGTCCGGGCTGCTGGTGTTCTCCAAGAACCACGAGACATTCGCGGCCCTCAAGGCACAGTTTGTCAAACATACCGTCCATCGCGTCTACACGGCCATCGTTCATGGCAAGCCGGACCCGGCGGCCGGGAAGGTGGACAATTTCCTGGTCGAATACGCCGACGGCACGGCGCATGTGACCAAGGACCGCAAGAAGGGCGAGAACGCCATCACCGAATACAAAGTGATCCGTTCGGAGCCCGGCCGGTCGTGGGTGCGAATCACACTGCACACGGGCAAGAAACATCAGATCCGCTGCCACATGGCGAGCATCAACTGCCCGATCCTGGGCGATTCGGTGTATGGCAATCGGGATGGAGTGGAGCGTCTGATGCTGGCCGCGACGGAGTTGGAATTCGACCACCCGCGGACGGGCAAGCGGATGTGTTTTACGATCGAGCCGCCGGAGGAGTTTGGGAAGATCATGAAAGAACTGCCGACGAAGGAACTGCCCACTAAGGACACGAAGCATTAGGGAAGCAGAAGGATCTCAAATCTGAGATTTCAGATTTCAAATCCGAGATTGATCATTTTGCACTTTCCATTTTGCATTACCCATTCGCCTCCCCATGAAACCCCATCCTCCTCGCAAACCTGATCCTCACAAGCCCGCGTACCGCAAGCCCGGACCTCCCAAGCACCCGCGGCCGACGGACTGGGGGAAGGTCGCCGAGTGGTATGACGGGGTTGTCGGAAACGAAGGTTCTGAATATCACCGCGAAGTCATCTTCCCGGGCGTGCTCCGCATGTTGCGGCCGCAACCGGGCGAGAAGGTGCTGGATGTGGCTTGTGGACAGGGGGCGTTTTGCCGGCTGTTGGCGGAGAAGGGCGCGAGCGTCAGCGGGATGGACGCGGCGGAGCCGCTGGTGAAGATCGCCCGCGAGCGCGGGCCGGCGACGATCAGCTATGGCGTGGGCGATGCCCGCAAGCTGGATTTTCTGACGGAAGGGCATTTCGACGCGGCCGTGTGTATTCTGGCGCTCCAGAACATCGATCATCTCCTGCCGGTGTTTGCGGGGATTGCCCTGGCGCTCAAGCCGGCCGGGCGGTTTGTGATGGCGCTGATGCATCCCAGCTTCCGCGGGCCGAAGGCGACGAGCTGGGGGTGGGATGAGAGCACGGGCGTGCAATACCGGCGGGTGGATCGCTATCTGCTGCCGCGCAAGGAGCCGATCTTCACGCATCCGGGCAAGAAGACGGGGGAATACACCTGGGAATTTCACCGGCCGCTCCAGAATTATGTGCGCGCGCTGCGCGGGGCCGGGTTGTATGTAGATTCGTTGGAAGAGTGGCCGAGTCACAAGAACAGCGATTCGGGACCGCGTGCCCCGGCCGAGAATCAGGCCCGGCGCGAGATCCCGATGTTTATGGCCATTCGCGCCGTGAAGTTCGGCGCGGTGTTGCCCGAAGTGGAAGGAAGCCAACCATGAACCAGACTATTTCCCGCCGCGAGGCTCTCGGGATGATCGCACAGACCGGCATGTCGGCGATGGCCGTCAGCCTGCTTTCGCAGTGGGCGCTCGGGGCCGAGCCGGACAAGCGGCCGAACATCCTCTACATCATGGCCGACGACCATGCGCGGCACGCGCTGTCGTGCTACGGCAGCGTGATCAACGCGACGCCCAACCTCGACCGGATCGCCAAGGAGGGTGTGCGCTTCGAGCGGTGCTTCGTGACCAACTCGCTCTGCGGGCCGAGCCGGGCCTGCCTGATCACGGGCAAGTACAGCCACATGAACGGCTTCTGCACGAACACGCACGAGGTGTTCAACGGGGCGCAGCCGACCTTCCCGAAGATGCTCCAGGCGGCGGGATATCAGACGGCCGTCATCGGCAAGTGGCACCTGGAGTCCGACCCGACCGGATTCGATCACTGGTCGATCCTCGTTGGCCAGGGCGTCTACAAGAACCCGGTCTTCATCGACAACGGCAAACGCCGCGTCGTTCCCGGCTACGTGACCGACATCATCACCGACATGTCGATCGAATGGATGGACAAGCGCGACAAGACCAAGCCGTTCTGCCTGCTCTGCCACCACAAGGCGCCGCATCGCAGTTGGGTGCCGGATGAGAAGCACGCGACGATGTACGAGAAGGATCTGCCGACGCCGCAGACCTTCAACGACGACTACTCGACGCGCGGCCGGGCGGCCCACGAGCAGGAGATGTCGATGAAGTATCTGACCAAGACCGACACCAAGATCGACCCGCCGCCGGGCCTGACGGAGCAGCAGCTCAGGGAATGGAAATACCAGCGGTTCATCAAGGACTACCTGCGGGTGATCGCGTCGATCGATGACAACGTCGGCCGGATGCTCGACTGGCTGGACAAGAACAACCTGACCGAGAACACGATCGTGATCTACACTTCGGACAACGGGTTCTTCCTGGGCGATCACGGCTGGTTCGACAAGCGGTTCATGTATGAGGAATCGCTGCGCGTCCCGTTTGTGGTGCGCTATCCCGGCAAGATCAAGCCGGGCTCGGTGAGCAAGGCGATCGTCAGCAATCTCGACTTCGCCCCGACGTTCCTCGATTACGCCAACGCGCCGATCCCGGCCGACATGCAGGGCAAGACGCTCCGCGGCGCGATCGAGGGCCGCGAGGAGAACATCCGCAAGACGTTCTACTACCACTACTACGAATTCCCCGACCCGCACCACGTGCAGCCGCACGCGGGCGTGCGGACAGACCGCTACAAACTGATCCACTTCTACGTGATCAACGAGTGGGAGTTGTACGACCTGGAAAAGGACAGCATCGAGATCAAGAACGTCTGGAACGATCCGGCGTACGCCGATGTCCAGAAGGAGATGCTGGCCGAGTACGAGCGGGCCAAGAAGGAATACAAGGACAACGACTTCACGCCTCGCCCCGGCGCGGGGCTGCCGCAGAAGGCCCCGGCGAAGTGAGGAGTCCACCGCGACTGAAGTTGTGGTGCAGGCTTCCAGCCTGCTGCCGGAGTTGTGCAGGCTGGAAGCCCGCACGATCACGACGACATGTCAGCCGGACGTGACCATTTCTCCGGGCGCTTCGCCTTGATCACAAACCGTCATCCCGAGCGTACTCGCGAGGGATCTGGCCTCGGAGTCCAAAGCCAGATTCTTCGCGAGTACGCTCAGAATGACAACGGTGGCAGTACAAACAGCTTACCGGATGTTTGGTCATCCCCCGCAGCCGCAATGGAACAGAACTTCGGGCCATTCCGGGCGTCTGATGATCCATGA
>JBEKVL010000540.1:0-5037 GCA_049514055.1 Tepidisphaeraceae bacterium
AACCTCCTATGCCGCCACGCCCAGGATGGCGTGGAAGTCGGACGCATAGTCCGAATCGAACAGATAGTCGTACGGGATCCAGCAGCGGCCGGCTTGACCCCAATCGGTGTTCCAGGAGTTCGCCAACCGCGCCCGGCGCGCGCTGTGGTGAAAGGCGTCGGCCCACATGCAATGGCCGCCCACCACGGCTTCGCCCGGCCCGGGCATCGGGACGATCCCGGTCTTGGCCACCGCGTCACTCTCGAAGCTTTCATAGAGCGTAACGCCGATGATGACGCCGACCCCGAGCACGTCCATGCAATGCTCCAGATGGTAGGCCCACGAGCCGGGGGTCGATCCCATGACTCGCGTCACCGAAGTCGCCTTGCGCAGGAGCGCATTGGCCACCGCCTGCGCGGACGGAGCGACGGTCACGAGCGATGGGTCTGTCGGCAGATCGACATACGGACAATCGCCGAACTGGATAGTGGCCGCCACCACGTCCCCGATCGCGGCGCCCCCATCCTGGTCCTGATTGCCCTCTCTCACCCGCGCATTCCAGTATGGATAAAGGCGCGAGGGATCAAAGACTGGCAGCCCTGCCTTCGCCCGCGCGAAACCGAACCCGCGGCCTACGCCGTGGCCCGTGCAGCTCGAGGTGGTGAGCTGATCCCATATCGGAGGCTCGAACCCGGTCGTCATTAGGTCGACCTGGTCATGCAACGGGACGAGTTTTGGAATCGAAAGCGCGGGGTACAGCTTGCTCGGCAGCCCCGGGAACCAGCCATAACAGCCTGGCCTTGCTGGCATTGTGATTTTCCCTATGTCTCACGTGCTGCAGGGAAACGAACGGAATTCGCTGCAGCCCACGCGGCTGTCACTTCTTGGCGCGGGTGGAGGCGGCCGGCAGTGTGTTCAGGCTGGTCTTCAGCTTGGCGGCCCTGGCTTTTACCTTGTCGAGCGAAGCCCGGGCAGAGAAACTGTACCAGTGGATCACAAAGGGCGTCCCGGCCCTCGCAGCGCCGACTGTAGCAGCCGTCGAAGCCGGGCCAAGCGTTTCCAGGAACGTCTGGATCGCCGCGGAGATTGCGCTGGCCCATAGCTGCGCCTGGGGCGGCAGGGCGTTGAGCTTCGAGACCGTCGCGGCATAATAGCCGGCGATCTTTGCTGCCTTGACGGCCGGCGAGTCCGAACTGGCCAGCTCGGTCGCTGTCTGCGAATAGGCATCCGGAAGATCGGCGATCGCGGACTCTATCAATCCAGCCGTGTTCGGGTCGATTTTACCGGCAATCGAAAGCGCCGTTACAACGGCCTCGGTTGCCGTGACGGAGGCTTCGAGCGTGGTGAGCACCTCCGTCTGGGTGCAGGCTTGGGTGGCTAGCATCGCTGTGATCGTGAGCACGATCAGGGCGATTCTGAATGCGGGCGTCAGGATTTTCATCGGGGTCTCCAGTTTGTGGCTCGGTGGTTAATACTGGCGCTGGCGGTTATAGCCATGCGCCCGCGCGCAGGCTTGAAGCCACGCGCGCCGAAGGGCGAGAGGTGATACGTTCAGGTGCGGCGCGCCGGCGATCGCGCAGCGGGCAATTCTGGGGGCTCTAGGGCTGGATCTCCGAAACATCGAGGAGCACGGCTTCTTCCGTTTGCTCCATTAAGCTAACGAGCGCTTTCTGATTAACGTCATCGAGGCGAATGCAGCCATGGGTCGGCCGCAGTGATTTTCCATCCTTGGCGAGCGGGCCGCTGTGCATCAGCAGCCCCAGGTCGTCGGGCTGGAGGTGCTCATCCTGCGCCCGCAGGACGCCATCCCCCACTGTCGGATTCAGATGAATCACCCGGTACGGCCCATAGGACCGCTCGGGAAGCTCAACCTGGCCAAGCGTAGCCGCGTAGGTCCCCGTCGGCGTGTCGCCGTCCTTCCGCCGCGGATCCCGCGTCGGATTGCCGGCTGCGATTGCAGCCCCGTTGTCAGCCTTGCAGTAGCAGCGGCAGCTCAGCTCGCCGCAGCTCAGAGTGCCATACTGGCGGCGATCCTTGGGCACCGAGATCGAGATCAGCATGAGTTATCTTTTCATGAGCCAATTCAGGTCGACGCGCGCCGGGTTCGGCGCCGGCCAGCCGATATCCCACAGCCCAGCCAGCATGTTGAAATACTCCTGGTACATCCACCGCACGTGGTGGATCGAGTAGTTATCGATCGCGCGCTCACGGATCTGCGCCGGCGGCACGAGCAGCCCGACGTGATGCACTGCCCACGTGAATTGTTCCAGTGTGTGGCAGCGGTACCCGCTGATGCCATGCCGCACCGTTTCGGAAAAGGCCGCGTGATCGGTGGTAATCACGGGCGTCCCACAGAGCTGTGCCTCGACCCCCACGCCGCCGAAGGGCTCCATATAGAGCGTAGGCATCAGCACCGCGCGCGCGCCGCCCATGAGCTTCGCGCGCTGGGCGATATCGGCGTAGCCGACGTATTGAATCTTGTCACTGAGCGGGATCGTCATTCCCTCCTCGGTGACAATCTGGTGCGCTTCCTGCTGCGCAACGCCCTGGCCGGCAAGCAGGAGGGGCAGGTTGGTAACACGCTGGACGTCCAGCACGATTTGCAGGCCCTTGCGCCGCGCCAGACGGCCCAGGTATAGCAAATAGCCGCCATCGTGCGCGCCCAGAGGGAAGTCGGCCGGGTCGTAGGAATTTGGGATCACCGCGTCGTAAAGCCGCCCATCCGGATCCTTGGAGGTCATCGCGTAGACGGCGGCCTGATGCGTGTAGCTCTCGAAAACCACGTGGCGCGCGAAGATGCCATAGTAGCCGACGAAAGGCTCGACCGTGATCGTCTTCTCCTCGCCCACGAGGTCATGGATCGGCTTTTGGCAGGCTCCGCCGACGAGACACACGAAATCGCCGCGACGCTTGCGCCGGTTGATCTCTTCGGCGGCGCGCTCGTTCGTGAGCTTCCAATAAGGCAGGTCCGCCTCCCACTGGATCGGGAAGGTGCGCTTGTGCCAGTCGACGCCGCCGAAAAAGACCGCCTGCTCCGCCGCGCTGATGATTTGGACGTGCCCGGTGCAGTCGACCTGGCTGCCTTCAGCGCCATAGTGGAAGACCTTGTGGCCGAGCGATCGCATCATCCGACAGAAATTCAGCACCTTTTGCGTGTAGGCGCAGGCGCAGAACTCCCTGCTCGTGCGCGTGTGGGGCAGCGCCAGCACGTGGAAACGATGCTTACTGTTTTCCATTGCTTTAACTTAGCTTCCCGATGCGCGGCCAAATCGGGCTGCCGGAGCTGTTTTTCGGCCCATACCAGACCTGCCCAAGAGTATCCAGGAACAGATCGCCGTCGACGCCCCCATCGTAGGGCGTCGCCGCCGCGTAGAAATAAAGCTCGTCGATCGCGCACCAGGAGCCGTCGCCGTTGTTTGCGGTGACATTGATTCTGTAATAGCGATAGGCGGTCGTGTTGGTGGTCTGGAAGTTTCGAACCTCCCCCAGGCTCCAACCTGTCTGCCCGCTCTGCGTATCGAGCGTCGTCCACGCGGAGTCATCGTTGCTGCCCTCGAGCGTCCACTCCCTCGGAACGCGATTCAAGTCGTTATAGGGTGCAACGGTCACCGCCTTCATCGCGTAGGAACTCAGCACATTTGCCGAGCCCGATCCAAGATCCAGCTCAAAGTAGGGAGTAGGCATCGGCGCATACGCGCTGTTGTTGAAGCCGTCGGTTCCATCAAAGGCGTTCCATGCCGCCTGCGGTGAGGCGCCCGGAGTACACGAGGCCACGTAGGGAGCGGGCGAGCTGTTTCCCGTCATATTGTGCGGCGCAAAATCCGCACCGACGCCGTTCGGATTTACCGTGCCTGTCCAAACACCGACGCCGCCTCCGCCGCCGCCCCCACCGCTGCCAGCCGGCCCGGTCGCTCCGGGCGGCCCAGTGGCTCCGGTGGCTCCGGCTCCGCTCGGGCCCGTCGCACCCGTGGGGCCCGGCGCGCTAGACGGGGATCCTGCAGGTCCCGTTGCCCCCGTAGCGCCGGCCGGCCCCGTAGGCCCCTGGACGGTGGAATCCGCTCCGGCCGGCCCTGTGGCGCCCTGCGGTCCGGGTTGGCCCGTGGGTCCTGGCACGCTCGAGGCCGCGCCCGATGGCCCCGTGCAGCCCGTGGCGCCCTGCGGTCCTGGCGCCGTAGAAGCCGGGCCACTCGCGCCCGTGGCGCCGGCGGGGCCTGTCGCCCCGCTGGGCCCTGGCACAGTTGAAGCGGGACCAGATGGCCCGGTTGCCCCAGTTGCTCCAATGCCTCCGCCACCACCGCCGCCGCCTCCACCCAGCGTGCAGACGAACGGCCAGATCCCATTCAGAAACGGGCCGTAAAGATCGTTTGTCGTGATGTCGAGATAGAAGTCGCCGTCAACCGCGCCTGAAGCCGGTCCCGTGCTCATGAACAAAAAGAGCTGGTTGATGAAACAATAACCCTGATTTCCGCTGGTCGAAAACGCCGTGAATGTCCATCTGTAGTATCGAAACGCCGTCGCTGTGCCGACGCTGAAAGAGTATGGATTGTCGCCGGCGATATTCTCGCCACTTCGGCTGTCGATGGTGTTCCAGGTCGACCCGTCTGTGCTTCCTGCTAGAATCCAGGCGGTCGGTGCTGGCCAAAGACCACCAGCAGCGTGAATTTTATACCCATCGATGGGGCCTTCCGCGGATCCCAAGTCGATTTCAATCGAAAATGCCCCCGCCACCGCGGCAAAGAGGACGCCGCCGCTGCCTCCATTGAAAACATTGTAGGGCGCCGATGACGGAGACGCCGCGCCGTCGAATGACACCACGTAGGGAGCGGGCGTATTGCTGCTCGTCATGTCCGACGGAGCAATCTCGGCCGTCGCGAACCCGGTAGGCGCCCCCTCGCCGCTGAGCAGCGCGCCGGAAACCGGGTTCATGGCCTTCCAAATGTCCGCGATGCTTTTTCCTGCGTCGATGATGTTTTCCTCAGCGTCGAAGGCAGCGAGATTCCCAGCAACTGCGCTGGAGGCCATCTGCACCTTGCCCGGCGTGCCCTGCATAGCGCCTTC
>JBEKVL010000541.1:0-5024 GCA_049514055.1 Tepidisphaeraceae bacterium
CAATCATCGTCATTGAACACGACATGGACTTCGTGCGCCGGCTCAACAGCCGGGTCACGGTTTTGAACGAAGGCAAGGTTCTGGCCGACGGCTCCATGGAGCAGGTGCAGGCCAATCCCGAGGTGATCGAAGCGTACCTGGGACGCTGAGGAACAAACAGATGCTTACGATCCGTGAACTTTCTTTCTCCTACGGCGCCGTGCAGACGCTCAGTGGCGTCAGCATGCAGATGACGCGCGGCCAGGTGACCTGCGTCATGGGCCGCAATGGCGTCGGCAAGACCACGCTCATGCGCAACATCATGGGCACGCTCCGCGCTACGGTCGGCGAGGTCATTGTCGGAGACCGCAACATCACCCGCCTGCAGCCCAACCGCCGGGCGCGGGCGGGTCTGGCCCTGGTGCCGCAGGGTCGCCAAATATTCCCCAAGCTGACGGTCGAGGAGAATCTCCGCGTCGGCCTTCAGGCCCGAAGCGATGGCCGGCGCGATATCCCCGAGGATGTCCTGGAGCTTTTCCCCATTCTCAAGACCATGTCGCGGAGAATGGGCGGCGATCTCTCCGGCGGACAGCAGCAGCAGCTTGCCATCGCCCGCGCCCTGGTGGGCGATCCCAAGGTGTTGCTGCTCGATGAACCCACCGAGGGAATCCAACCCAACATCATCCAGCAGATTGGCGAGGTGCTGCGGCAACTGGTTTCCGTCCGCCAGATGACCATCGTGCTGGTGGAGCAGTATCTCGACTTCGTCCGTGAATTTGGCAACCGTTTCTATATCATGAACCGCGGCCGGGTTGTCGCCGATGGAATTGCCGCCGATCTCGATGCAAGTATGGTCAACCAGCACCTCAGTGTATGAGGTTCGGAGTACCGCCTTCAGGCGGTCTGAAGCGCCGCCTGAAGGCGGTACTACGAACGTAACCGTGCAATTAGTCCTAAGTCGCCAGTTTCGCCATGCTGCTCACCACACCAGCCCATCCCGACCCGACGACCCCGCACGATGACCCCGTCACCGGCGGCGATCGTGCCGGTTGCGGATACGTCGTGCTGGAGAAGGTCCACGGCCGAACGTCCGTCACGCGCCTGGAAGGACGTAGCCCACTTAAACTTCTCGCTCCCCGTCCTGTCGGCCCGGCGGCATGGGTCGTGCTCAGCAGTTTCGGTGGCGGCCTGGTCGCCGGCGACCATCTCCATCTGGATCTGTCGGCATGCGACGACACGCGCGCCCTCGTGACCACGCAATCGGCCACCAAGGTATATCCCTCATCACCAGACAAGCCCTGCTCCCAGGATGTTCTTGCCCGCGTCGGCGCTGGCGCGCTGCTGGCGTGGCTGCCCGATCCGGTCATTTGCTTCCGCGACGCCGTCTACAAACAGACACAGCGTTTCCTCCTCGAACCCGGTGCTTCGTTGTCGTTGCTCGATTGCCTCAGCAGCGGCCGACGGGCACGCGGCGAAGCCTGGGCATTCACGCGCTACAGCGCCCGCGCCGAAGTCCATGTTGCTGGCTCGCCCGCATTCTGCGAATCATTACTGCTAGATCCCGCCAACGGCCCGATCGACGGTCCTTTCCGCACTGGCGGCTTTCACTGTTTGGCGACTGTGGTGATGCTTGGACCGCTGCTGGCCCAAGCCGCGGGGAACATACTTGCCCAAGTTGCGTCGATGCCGCTGGATCGACAAGCCAGTCTGCTCATCGCAGCCAGCCCGTTGCACGACGGCCTGATTCTGCGGCTGGCAGGCGATCGACCCGAATCCGTCTACGCGGCGCTGCGCGAGCGGCTGGGAATGGTCCTTGCACTATTTGGCGATGACCCGTGGAAACGGAAATGGTAGATCATTGGAGTCCTCATGCACCTCTCACCCCGTGAACTCGACAAACTCGTGCTGCACAACGCGGGCTTCCTCGCCCAGAAGCGACTGGCCCGCGGACGCCGGGTCAACTACCCCGAAGCGGTTGCGCTGATTGCAACGCAGATCCTGGAGTTCATTCGTGATGGCCGGGCAGTTGCCGAACTCATGGACATCGGCCGCCGCCTGCTGGGCTGCCGACAGGTCATGCCCGGTGTGCCGGAACTGGTTCAGGAAGTTCAGATCGAGGGCACGTTTCCCGATGGCACCAAACTGGTGACTGTCCACCATCCCATCGCCGCCGAAAACGGCGATCTCACACTCGCCCTGTATGGCAGTTTCCTTCCCGTCCCTTCACTTTCGGTCTTCGCCGCCTCCGATGACGACGTCCTTCCCGGCGAGATCTTCGTTTCACCCGGCGAGATCACCCTCAACGCCGGCCGCGACACCGTGACGCTGACCGTGACCAATCTTGGCGATCGCCCGATCCAGGTCGGCAGCCATTACCACTTCATCGAAACCAACGCGGCACTGAAATTCGACCGGGCCAAGTCCTACGGCAAACGCCTGGACATTCCCGCCGGGACCGCGGTTCGCTTTGAACCCGGCGACACCCGCACCGTCACCCTCGTGGACATCGCCGGCAATCGCGTCATTCGTGGCGGCAACAACCTGGCCGACGGCGCGGTCAATGATGAGAACCGGGCGGCCGCCATGCAGCGTGTCAGGGAACATGGTTTCGCCACGGAGTGACTTCACCGGAGAACACAGTCATGCCCCACGTCATCAACCGACAACACTACGCCGACATCTTTGGCCCCACGACCGGCGACCGCGTGCGCCTCGGCGACACCTCGCTCGTCCTCGAGATTGAGTCCGACGCGACCGTCTACGGCGATGAATGCAAGTTCGGCGGCGGCAAGGTCATCCGCGAAGGCATGGGCCAGGCCGCCGGCGTCTCGCAGGAAAAGGCCCTCGACTGCGTCATCACCAACGCCCTGATTGTCGACTACACCGGGATCTACAAGGCCGACGTCGGCATCAAAAGCGGCCTCATCGCCGGCATCGGCAAGGCCGGTAATCCCGATGTCATGACCGGCGTCACCCCTGGCATGATCGTCGGCGTCACCACCGAAGTCATCGCGGGCGAAGGGCTCATCCTCACCGCCGGCGGTATCGACACGCACATTCACTTCATCTGCCCGCAGCAAGCTTACGAAGCCATCGCCGCCGGCCTGACCACCATGGTCGGCGGCGGCACCGGACCGGCCGTCGGCACCTGCGCCACCACCTGCACGCCCGGCGCGTTCTATATTCGCGCCATGCTCCAGGCCACCGACGTCCTGCCACTCAATTTCGGTTTCACCGGCAAGGGCAACACCTCCAAGCCCGAAGGCCTGCGCGAACAGATTCTCGCCGGCGCCATCGGCCTCAAGCTCCACGAAGACTGGGGCACCACCCCCGCCGCCATCGACTGTTGCCTGACCGTCGCCGACAAACACGACATCCAGGTGACCATTCACACCGACACCCTCAACGAATCCTCCTTCGTCGAGCAGTCCATCGCCGCGTTCAAGGGGCGTACCATCCACACGTATCACTCCGAAGGCGCCGGCGGCGGCCACGCGCCCGACATCATCCGTATCTGCGGCGAACCCAACGTCCTTCCATCGTCGACCAACCCCACCCGCCCCTACACCGTCAACACGCTCGACGAACATCTCGACATGCTGATGGTCTGCCATCATCTCGACAAGAACCTGCCGGAGGATGTCGCCTTCGCCGAGAGCCGCATCCGCGGCGAGACCATTGCCGCCGAGGACATCCTCCACGACCTGGGCGCGATCAGCATCATCAGTTCCGATTCCCAGGCCATGGGCCGCATTGGCGAGGTCATCACCCGCACCTGGCAAACCGCCGACAAAATGAAGCAGCAGCGCGGGCACCTGCCGCCGCCGGAGACCGGCCGGCGTCCTCCCACCGAGTCCTCCTCGGCCAACGATAATTTCCGCATCAAACGCTACATCGCCAAATACACCATTAACCCCGCGATCGCCCATGGCATGGGCCATATCATCGGCTCCGTGGAGCCTGGAAAACTCGCCGACCTGGTCCTCTGGCGACCGGCCCTTTTCGGCTCCAAACCGGAAATGGTCATCAAGGGGGGCGTCATCGCCTGGGCGCAAATGGGGGATCCCAATGCCTCCATTCCCACCCCGCAGCCGGTCATCATGCGCCCCATGTTTGGCTCCTTCGGCCGGGCAACCGGGAACTCCGCCATTGCTTTCGTCAGCCAACTCAGCGTCGAGAAAAGCACGCTGGATGACTACGGCCTGACCAAGCGCCTCGAACCCGTTGTCCGCTGCCGCAGCATCGGCAAAGGCCACATGAAGCTCAATGACGCCACGCCCAGGATCACGGTGAATCCCGAAACCTACGAAGTCCGGACCGACGGTGAATTGCTCACTTGCAATCCGGCCACCAGGCTGCCGCTGGCTCAGCGATATAGCCTCTTTTGAACGACGTTGGGCCGACTTTGACGGTATTGCCTTTGCCTGCGTCCATGAGAACAAGCTGATCGGCCTGGCGCGTACCTCTGCCTCGTCACGGGTGACGAGGAGTGTCGGAATGTGCCACTCGGCAACCGCTTGATCGAGATAGATCAGGAGGCGAGTCGAGGTTGCTTTGAGCTCAGAATGAATAGTTCTACTGTAACCGTTATCCCGTGTCCGCACGGCGGTGGTCGGCAAGTCGGCGCGGTGGCGGATAATGCCCAGTCGCCTTATGCCAGGCATAAATGCAGACTTCCTGATCTCGTCTTCTCAGATGCGGTGAATTCCACGTCGGATCGGAATTGGAGTTGGCACTTTCTCTCTCGGCAACCGGGCATTGGCGGGGCCGAGTATCAATCAAAAGGCATGGCGGTATTCTCCTTTTTGTCACGACCCATTTGGTCAAAAAGAGAACTGCCGCCATGCCGCAGTTATTGTTGCCGGGTTTCCCGGCCGGTGCAACCACCGTCAACGAGACGGTGAGTGTCTATGTCGAGGATGAACACCGCGTCTGGCTCCTGGGCCAGTTCGAGATTTTCCGCCATCATCAGGAGGACCACGCGGGCTTCAAAACCATCGTCTCCGCGCTGCTGCACGGCGGGCTGGTCCGTCCCAGCGAGTTCG
>JBEKVL010000542.1:0-5014 GCA_049514055.1 Tepidisphaeraceae bacterium
AACGACACGCCCGAACAGCCCTCGCCCCCACCGGCCCAATCCCCCGCCACCCAGCCCGCCGCCGACCCAACCCGAGACGCCCTCGACGCCCTCGAAGACCTCGACGCCGCCGACAACATCGATGCAGCCACCGACGCCGACACCGATGACGCCGCCGATGACGCCGCCGACAACGCCGAAGCATCCACCGAAGACCCGTCTTCTCAATCCCCGCGGAACACAAACGGGACAGGATCGTTTGTTTGCCACGCTAGAATACGATCTCATCCCGTTTGCGTTGTCACGGACAGTCATGCCGTCACGGCCGCTTCAGATACTCCTTAAGTCTGGGCTCCGCCGTTGGCAAATCCTTGAGCAAAAGATCGGCCATCGCCCGGGCGCCTTTCTCGTTGAAATGGGTGCCATCCCGTTGGAAGAATTCCTCGCCAAACCGGCGGCGTATTGGTTGCCTTGAACGAATGGCGAACGCCACGGGATCGCGGCTATCGGGCGCAGCCGGAACACGGGCATGGCCTGCACGCGCGGCGGGCAGCGTTTGCTCGACCTCGGCAAGTCGCCGGTGCTGCTGGAGTGAAGGGAAGCGTGACGCTGAATCGCACTGGAAAATGAACGGTCACGGCTCTGTCGCCCAATGGATACAAGACGGTCGAAGTCACGCCGGCGGAGGGCGCCGGCCGGATCGTGATCCCCATGACCGGCGAGAACAAAGCGGCGTATGACGAGGTGAAGTTCGAGTGAGAGAATGCCGGTGTTCGGTTGATCACGCGGCGGCCAGGGCGCGGTTGATCCGCTCGATGGCTTCGTCAACTTCCCTGGTGCTCTTAAAGCCGATGATGACGGCGTGAATTTCGGGCTGCGCCATCACGAAGCGGATCGCTTTCTCACGATCTTCCGGCTTCTGGAACTCGCCATTGCCGACGAGTTTCATGCCGATGATGCCTCGCCCCTTGGCGTGCAGTGTCTTGACTTCCTTCATCACCGGCGTGATGTCAGTGCCCGATTTGTTCCACGTTTCCTCCGGCCCGTCAATCCACACCGCCTGCGGGTTCACGCGCACGAGATGCACTTCATTCCAATCGGAGGCGGCGGCCGTGCGTAGCGCGGGCAGGCTGTGGCAGGAAACGCCCTTGGCGCGAATCCACTTCTTCTCCTTGGCCCGATCGAAGCCGTCCATGATACGCTTGTACTGGTCGGTCCAGCCGTCCTTCACCATGCAATGAACCAGCAGGCTGTCCACGTAATCGGTCTTGAACACGGTGCGGTGCCGGTCAATGGCTGCGAGAATATCCTGTGGTTGGCCGGACACCTTGGACTGAAGGAACAGCTTCTCTCGCGGCAGACCCTTGATGGCGCCGGCGATCCAGTCAAAGGTCTGGTAGCCCTGGGCGCAGTCGAAGGAGGTGATGCCCTGGTCGTAGGCGTAGTGGATGAGGTCGTTGAAGGCCTGCTGCCCCAGCGCCTTCTGCACATTGCCGCTGTTACTTCCCGTTCCAAAGCCCAGACGGCTCAGTTTGATTCCGGTGTTGCCCAGAGTCACCTGGTCGACGGCGGTGCGTTTGCCGGCGGTTTCCGCGGCGGAAACAATCGCGGGCGACACAAGTGCGGCCCCAGCGAAGGCCACGGCGCCTTCGAGGAACTGACGACGGGACGTTGTCCGTGGCGTGCCCGCAGGTGAAGTTGGTACCGGGGTGATCGCTGCTGTCGATGGTTTCATGATTTTTCCTCGGCGTGCCTTAACGAGTGACTCGCGCTTGATGCTCGCTGCCAATGCTCATGTTATACCCCGCCCGCGACCAATTGCACAACTATCCCGGTCTTCGATGCCCCGGTTCCCAACGCGTCGAAGGTTCTTTGTACGCCTTACCCAGCTCTTTCGCGATCATCGCCGCCCAACTCCCATTGGCGGCCTTGCATCCCGAACGGCGCGCCGCGAAAATGGGTCCATGCGCTTGATCACCTCCTTAATCGCGATCGTCTTCTTCCTGTTGGGTTCACATTGCCAGGCCGCGGATGCGGTGAAGACGTTGGACATCGGGGCCGAGGCGCCAGACTTCAGTATTCCCGGCGTGGATGGCAAGACGTACACCCTGAAGAATTTCGCCGAAGCGAAGATTCTGGTTGTGGTCTTCACCTGCAACCATTGCCCGACGGCCCAGGCGTACGAGAAACGCATCATGCAGCTTCACGCCGACTACCAGGACAAGGGCGTGGCGCTGCTGGCCATTTCACCGAACGATCCGCTGGCCGTCCGGCTCGACGAACTGGGCTATACCGATCTGGGCGACTCCTTCGAGGACATGAAGATCCGGGCCAAGGAGCGTGGCTTCCAGTTCCCGTACCTTTACGACGGCGAGACACAATCCGTCGCGCACGCCTACGGCGTGGTGGCCACGCCGCATGTGTTTATCTTCGACGCCGGGCGCAAGCTGCGCTACGTCGGCCGGGTGGATGACTCGGAAGTGAAAGAGGTCAAGTCGCACGATGCCCGCAACGCGATCGAGGCGATGCTGGCCGGAAAACCCGTGCCCGTGGAGAAGACCAAGGTGTTCGGGTGTTCGACCAAGTGGGCGTCCAAGCGCGAGGATGCGAAGAAGTCGCTGGAGAAGTGGGATGCCGAGCCGGTCTCACTGGCCGACATCGACGCCGCCGGCGTGAAGGCACTGGTGAGGAATGACACCAAAAAACTGCGTCTGATCAACGTCTGGGCGACGTGGTGCGGGCCATGTGTTGCGGAGATGCCGGAACTGGTGACCATGAACCGCATGTACCGTGGCCGGCCGTTCGAGATGATTACCATAAGCATGGACGCCCCCGACAAGAAGGACCGGGCGATCCAGCGGCTGAAGGAACTGCACGTATCCTGCACGAATTATCTCTACAACAGCGACGACCGTGACAAATTGGTGGATGCGCTGGACAGGGAATGGCCGGGGCCGATCCCGCATACGATTCTCGTCGGGCCGGACGGGAAGATCATCTATCGCCAGACGGGCGCGTTCGACGCGATGGAACTGAAGCGGGCGATTGCAGGATATCTGGGGCGGACGTATTGAGGCGGCTTGCCGCCGATCCGAGAAGTCGACCAAGGGCGGGGCCAGCCGCGCCAGCAAGACCTTGAGCGAGCGATCGCTCTTGCTCTGGTCCTTCTAATTGCATTCATATTGGCGCCATGGCATACAGCAAATTCAGCTTTCTACTCTCGCTCCGCCCCGCCGATCACTGATTACCTACTACCCGCTACCGACTGTCCTTTCTCTTCTCAAACGTCCCTCCCGCCCCGAGTTCCTTCTCAAACGCCCCATCCGCCAGCCACTTCTTCGCGGCGGGGTCATCCTTCAGATACGCATCCCAGAACGCCAGCGACGAGGCCCGGATCAGCCCCTGCTGCTCCTTGTCCAGCGGCCGCTGAATGCCGACCCGGCCGGAGAAGACCATGTGGTCTCCGTCCTTGAAAACCAGCAGATACGTGTCGGCCGGCTTGGAATGGTCGAAGGGGATGCGGCGATCCGGCGCCTTGGAGTTGCCGATGGGCGAGTCGTCCTTCGTGCCGGTCATGTGAAATACGGGGATCCTGATCGAACCGAAGGCCTTGTCGTCATTGGCGCGATTCAAGGGCACGGGCGAACTCATGGCGATGGCCGCCTTGATACGAGAATCGGCCAGCGTCTTCTCAATGCCGCCGGGCAGGACGAAGACCTCGCCGACAGCCGCCAGTGTGGTGTACGCCCCGAAGGAATGCCCGGCCATGCCGATGCGCTCCAGATCCAGTTTGCCCTTGAGCGGGCCATCGTCCTTGTTGAGTTTCTCGATCTGGTCGATGGCGAACCGCACATCGAGAGGGCGGTTGATTGCGTTGGCCGGATTGGCGGCCGCCTTCCCCATGTCAGCCATCATGTTCTTGCTGCCCAGCCAGACCGCCGTGTCCGAGCCGATGTGCTGGAGGTGTACGGAGACGTAGCCGTAGGAGGCCCAGTGCTGGCCGAGATAGCCGTAGCCATCGCGCGACCCGCCCAGGCCGTGCGAGAAGACAATCACCGGGCATGGCGACTCGGCCGACTTGGGATAGAAGATCTTCACCGGCACGTCGCGGTTGCGTGCGGCGTCGTGCCATTCGAGTTTGAGCGTAGCGACTTCCATGGGGCCGGGCTTGGGAGTGTAGCGATCCTCCGCGGCCAATGCGGCCCATGCAAGACAGACGAACAGTACGACGAGAATGTGGTTGAAGTGGAGCATCGTGTTCTTTCAGCCCCGAAAGGGGCGATACATGTCAGCCCACGACGTAAGTCGTGGGAAAACAGAGCAAGAGATTATCAGCCGCGCAGGGGCGACACAAATCCTGTCGCCCCTGCAGGGCTCGCGCGGGTGCATGACGAGATGGACGGGTCCAGGCGTGGGGATGTTGGCGGTTCGGTGCCGGGGGGGAGGCCGGCAGCACGCAAAGAAAGTTTTGGCCGCTCGTGGGTCCAGGGGCTGGAGATACAAGTACATACGCTTCATACTGTTACAAGTAATTCAGTGGTCTGTGGCCGCCTGAAAAAAGCCGCCCTTTTCCCGTCCAGGAGCCATCCCGATCCCCGTCCCGATCCCCGTCCCGGTCCCCGTCCTGATCCCCGTCCCGATCCCCGTCCTGATCCCCGTCCTGATCCCCGTCCCAAGGGCAGTCCCGAGCCATGGGGAAAGTTGAATGACGAATGGCGAGAGCAGCATGAAGTTCGAGTGAGTCGGCCGCTCGTCGCGCGGCGAGGCGTGAGCATTTTTCCGGGCAGCAAGGATGTGTCGGAGTACCGACACCACGGGCTGGAAGCCCGTGTCACGGAATTCAACCAGCCGGACGCGTTGCTCGTGGTCACGCCCTCCGCTTGTCGTGTGGCGGGCGCGGAGGGGGCGCGGACGAGGCGAGGTGGGTTGTTAAAGAACCGGTCCGCCGGCGCGGGCCGAGAAGGCAAGCCCTTCTATATATACCGGCGGCGCTGCGCGCCCGGCGGGGTTGGCGCGCAGCGCCGGGAGCGAGAAA
>JBEKVL010000543.1:0-5014 GCA_049514055.1 Tepidisphaeraceae bacterium
GGGCTGGTGATACCGGTGATGTCGGCCTCCTGGAAGGCGTCGTTGCCGATGGCCCGCGTGGCGACCTGGCCGGAGAAAACGATGATCGGCACCGAGTCCATCTGCGCGGTGGCCAGCGGCGTGACCGTGTTGGTGGCGCCCGGGCCGGAGGTGACGATGCAGACGCCGGGCTTGCCGGTGACCCGGGCGTAGCCGTCGGCGCAGTGGCCGGAGCCCTGTTCGTGGCGGTTGAGGATGAACTTGGCCGGGGTTCTATAGAGCTGGTCGAAAACCGGGAGGATCGCCCCGCCGGAGTAGCCGAACATGACTTCGACCTTGTGCTTTTCGATGAGCAGTTCATGGAGGATCTGAGCGCCGGATTTGCCCTTGAAGCGGGGTTTGGTGGCGGCGGCGTGATGCGACGGCGTGGTGGCGGTTTGCGTTGACATGGCTGACCTGCGTCCTTTCAACAGAGCTCCGCACGATACCTGTCGTTGCGGAACGGTTCAATGGTAATGTTCGATTCGAGCGACTGTAACGGTGCTGACAGCAAAAAAGCGGCCCCGCGCGGCGGGGCGGTTTGGATGCGGGTCGGTCGCGGTCGGTAGGAGGCAGGCCCTGGTGGCCGCCCGCTGCCGCCAGCGGGACCGACCTACCGTACGACCACCGTAAGTCGAGAGGGAAGGGATGGCTGCATCGCAATGGCGATCGGCTGAGGATGGATTCGGTTCTGTGCCATCAGCGTGCAACCAATAAAACAGACATTCCTGTCTGTCGTCGTGTTCAATGAGCCGTTCCCGTCGGTTTGAGGCGCATGCGCGGCTCCGGCGACGAAGAGGCCAGATCATAGAGATCGAGATCCTCTCCGTCAAGGTTCGGCGGAACATAGCCCGGTTGTTTACTTCTTTCCAGTTCGGACCAGTACGCGGCGATGGTCTCGCGTTCGATTTCCTGGCGGGTGTCGGCGTTTATCGGATGTGCAATATCGGCGTGGAGCTTGTAGCGCTGGCCGGGGGCGGCCCCCTGGTATCGCAGGTGGCGGTTCTCGTCGAGGCGCACCCCGCAGTTGGAGCAGTAGCGGGCGCGGAGGTGGTTCTTCTCGCCGCACCGGGCGCAGTGGTCGCAGAGCTTGCGGGCGGGCATGGCGAGGAACAGCGCATCGCCGCCGTCGATGAGCTTGACGTCACGGATGACGAAGGCGTGATCGAAGGTGAGGGAGCAGAATGCCTTGAGGCGGCCGGCTTGGGGCTCGCAGAGTTTGACACGTACTTCCGTCAGACGCATAAAACACCCCGTCCAGGAAACCAGAGTGAACAGTCATCAGCGAACAGTAAGCGGTGACCGGACGAACATAACATACCGGGAACCGATCACCGGAGACCGATAACCGATCACCCACCATTCTTGGCCGCTCGGCGCTACGGGTCCAGTTTCGGCCCGATTTCGACGGCGAGCGCCGTCACGTGAAATTCATCAGCGATGCGACGCGAAGCGAATACAGCGGCAGCAGCCTCGTCGTATAAAGTAAACAGGCTGCTGCCGCTGCCGCTCATCCGTACCGGCCGGGTCAACCGGCATTCCGCCGCCTGCCGCAATTCGCCCAGGGCCGGCGCTATTGAGAACGCGGCCGGTTCCAGGTCGTTCCGCAGCAGGCAGAGCAAATCACTCGCCTCCAACAGCGCCCAGTCGTCCAAGTCCGGCTCGGGTGACAGGTTGATCGGCGAACCGAGCCCCAGCTCGTCGAATCGCCTGTACACCGCCGGCGTGGGCATATGCAGGTGTGGCAGCAGCAGCGCGGCCCAGCAGGCGCGTGGCCGTGGCAGCGGGCGGACGATTTCGCCCCGGCCGCGGCAGACGGCGCTGGGCTGGAAGAAGAAGAACGACAGATCGCTTCCAAACCGGCCGGCGAACTCCGCCAGTTCGCCGTCCGACAGGCCCAGCCGCCACATCGCATTGAGCGCCTGCAACGTCATCGCTCCGTCGGACGAGCCGCCTCCCAGACCTGCGCCGGCCGGGATGGTCTTCTTCAGCCGCACGTTGATGCCTCTTTTGGCCATGCCAGGTTCCCTCGCTGCCAGCCAGTCGGCAAGTGCGACGGCGGTCTTGACGACGAGGTTGTTCGCATCCGTGGGGATGCCCGCGTCGTCGCACGTCAGGCGGATGCCCGGGACGTCAGACTGCTCGATGCTCAATCTGTCAAAGAGCCCGACGGTCACCATCCAGGACAGAAGCGGATGGAAACCGTCGCTGCGCAGGTTGCCCACGCGCAGGTGGAGGTTGATCTTCGCGGGTGCCGGCAAATCCATACGCACAATCTACCATCATCGCGGCTGAAGTGGCGTGGCATCGGGGTGCGGGCTTCGAGCCTGCACAAACACCCGGAAGCAGGCTGGAAACCTGCACCACAAATTCAGCGGCGACGATCTGCCATCAGCGTACCGGAGCCGCACCAATATCCCGGCCATGCTTCATTCAACAGGCTCCGCGATGTGCTCAACCGTCGCGGCCGGAACAGACGTGACCTTGTCTCCGACCGAAGTAGACTAAACATACCTCGCATTTCATGGCATCGTCAAGGAAAATCCGCCGTAATAATCTATGGAGTTCCAGAATATGCGGACCATAAAGGTACGGATTATGGGGCTGGTGCTGGCTGGATCGGCGGTGGCGGCGAGAGGTCATTGTTTGGGATGGAAGTCGAATTCCGTGACGCTTTGCCAGGGTTTGCTGGCTGCGTGGCCATCGACGTAGAGGATATTCAGGAGTACCCCGTGGCGGTTGTCCTGGAGGACACGGCAGGCGGTGCCGGTGTTTATGGTTGGAGGGACTGTCGCGGGGCAGACCATCGGCAGGCAGTCGGCCCGCACGATGTCGTAGTGGTTCAGCGTGTCGGTGGTGAGATTCTTGATGTTGGACTCGATCAGATAGACCATCTCCGACGCCTGCTTGATCTTGGTCACGTTGACCGCGGGCTCCGAACCGGTGGCGGTGGCCGAATCGGTGATCGGCCAGGCGTTGGAGCAGTAGTCCACGGGCTGGGGCAGGTCGGGCCTTGCGGGGCAGTGGTAGACGCCGATCTTCAGCAGCGACGGAGTTATGACCGCGTCGGACGCGGAACTGTTGTGGTCCGTGGCGCCGACGAACTGCTTGTCAAAATACTTCCCGAACGCCTCGGCCCAGAAGATGTGTCCGGCGAGGTACTGCGCGCCATACTCGTAGTTGCGCGGAACCCAGCCTTTGTAATCGCTGGCATACATCTGCATGATCTGGCCGATGTTGTGCAGGTTGGCGTTGCACTTGACCGTGTTGGCCTGCCGCTTGGCGGCGGAGAGCGCGGGCATCAGAATGCTGATGAGCAGGGCGATGATGCCGATAACGACGAGCAGTTCGACGAGGGTGAACGCGCGTCTGGCGGCGGAAGAGGCGGTCATTGGCGACTCCGAAACATGGCGTTTGTGTGACAATTTGCTAAACTTGGCGTTAGAATAGTTGTTGCTCACGCCTGAGTCAAGCATGAAGCGGTACAGTGATGAAGCGGTGCAGATGAAGCGGTGCCTGCAAGAAAGCGGATTGGGTCTGGCCATTTATTCTGGCAACCCGCCTGCGTGCAGCTGCGATCGCCAATCGCAGCTACAGAAGTCAATTGCCAAGATTCATGGGCACGCCTGGCGGAGTCGCATGTCGCAGCGTCGCGGGTCAGCCTCGCCGCGCGGCCTCAATCCGCCAGCGGGCTGTCGAGGACTTCACGAACTTTCATCGCCAGCGAGTGCGGCGTAAACGGCTTCTGAAGGAACGCCGCCCGCTCCCGCTGGACACCGTGGCGGATTGCCCATGTACTTGTCCCGGTGGCACAGGTGCTGCGGGCCGAAACCCGTGGGCACCAGCATTTCGACGGGCTTCCCCGTCAATTCGTCCCGTATGAAGCCGAACATCCGCTCGGCCGCCGCGTTGACCTGAGTAACCCGGCCTTCCCCGTCCACGACAACGATCCCGCCGGGGGGCATTCGAAGAGCTGGTAGAAAATACCCATCTCCGTCCCCATGGATTTCCCGTCACATCTGTCCGCAGGACTCTAGGAGTTGGCGGCGCGGTTTGTCCACAACTGATTCTGTCAGCCCCGCGTCGGCACCACATACAGCAGCACCGCAAAGAAATGGCACGCCGTGCCCGCCATCACGAACAGGTGCCAGATCGCATGGTTGAACGGCAGGCGATCCCACACGAAGAACGCCACGCCGGCCGTATAGGCAAGACCGCCGGCCGCGATCCATCCGAGCGCCCCGCCCGAGAGGTGCGTCAGGATCGGCCCGAGCGCGATCACCCCCATCCAGCCCATCGCCACATAGATGGCCGTCGACACGCCCGCGAACCGGTGTACGAAAAACAGCTTGAACGCGCCCCCGGCCGCCGTCAGCCCCCAGAGCACGCCGAACAGGCTCCAGCCCCATCCGCCGCGAATCAGCACCAGCAGAAACGGCGTGTACGACCCGGCGATGAGGGCGTAGATGGCCGTATGGTCCAGCACGCGCAGCCCGCGTTCGTACCGTGTTCCGCGGCAGGCGTGATACAGTGTTGAGGAGAGGTAGACGAGCAGGATGGCCGCCCCGAAGAGGCCGACCGTGACCACATGAATCGCCCCGCCCCGCAGCGCCGCCAGCGTCACCATGACCGCCACCCCGGCCACGCCCAGCGCCAGACCGATCCCGTGGGTGATGCTGCTCGCCAGATCCTCCGCCCGCGTTTCCGCGTGGGGTTGGTTCGGGCTGATCGCGGTCGCGTGGAACATGGCTCGATTCTACGCCGTCTACTTCGGCGACACGGGCTCCAGAGCCTTAATACGATCTTCCGCGGCCGCCGCCGGTTTCCAGAACCATCCCTGCGGATCCCAGCACTGGGCGAATGGAACCTTCCCCGTCAGTTGTTTGTAGGCCGCGAGGGCTTCGGCGTTCTTTTCCTGCTTCTCAAGCGCCTGGCCCATGATGTAGAGGCAGGTGCCGACATCGTTCAACGCCCCTTTTTTGTGAATCGCGTCATT
>JBEKVL010000544.1:0-5008 GCA_049514055.1 Tepidisphaeraceae bacterium
AGTTCATGTTCTCCGCCTCCGACTTGCCGTCCACCAGCACCTGGTTGTGGTACTTGCCATCGTAGTTCTGGGAGAACGGCGACTCCGTGAACCAGTCCACGCCCAGTGCCGAGAAATGGAACATGCCCGCATCCGCATGATGATGCCCCGCGCCGAGGTAGTGGTTCGGCCGGACCATCAGGTTGATCCACGCGGCCTCCGGAGTGGCGTCGCTGTAGCTCGAGAAAACTCCGTGCGTCGGAGCGTTGAAGTCCAGCGGCAGCTTCAGATCGGCCCGCGTGGTTGGCTGGAAATCCGTGTCGTAGAGTACTCCATGCACGAACCCGGGGTAGGTCAGGCTCGGCAGGCGCAGTCGCTGCAACTTGGCGACTTGTTGCCGATACGCCTCGGGTGTAAAGCCGTTGAATATCCATTCGCGCATGCCTTCATCGTTGGCGTCGAAGTTCTTCGCGCCCTGGCTGAGGAGATAGTCCGCTTTGCGATCGGCGGGGAAGAAAGCCTTGAGCTCATCGAGGTTCTGGAACGAGTAATACTGCCGGCTGAACGGCGAGTATTGTGTACCGCTGTTGACCACCACCCGCCCGCTGGGAGAGGTCATCTGCACCTGGCCCTCCAGCAGTCTGCGGAAATGCGGATGCCCGAACAGATTTTCCCCCCGGCGGGCCAGGGTCACCATTGAAAGCAACTGAAACTGCATGCCGCCCGGCGTCTTGCCGTTGCTTTCATAGATCACGCCCGCATCGTCGATGCCCCATTCGCAGAAGGCGCGGGCGGTCTCGGCGTTGGTTTCGTATGCTTCACGATCGAATCCCTCCAGACCCTCGATGGCCGTCACCGCCAGGAAGTTGGGAAGATCCCACGTCGCCCAGTTGATGTCACGGAATCGGGCCGGGCCATCCTGTCCATAGGCCCGGCGCCCGTAGGTCGCTTTGGCGATGACCCGGCGCATAACATCTTTTTCCCCGGCCGTCATCCATTTGCCGCCAAAATCCAGAGACAGGCCCAGGTTCATGTGTGCCACCAGGCCGGACATGATGCGCCAGTGCGTAGCCCCGCCCGCCCCGTCCATGGCGACGACCGAGCCGTCGGGCCGCGTCCAGGAACTTCCAAACTCCGAATCACTGATGGCATTCACCTCATCAATCAGCGGTTCGCGCAGCTTGTACCAGTTGGCGATGGCGGCCGCCGCCTGCCGTCCGTGTGCATCGTCGTTGGTCAGCAGGCAGTAGAGCGCCATGGCGGTCAGGCACTCGGGCACATAGGCGATATGGGAACTGAAGATGCCCGCCTTCTGCCCCTTGAAAATCTGCGGATAGTTGGCCGGTGATCTTCCCGCCGGCACGTCCCATTCCAGTCCCGCCAGGTCGCCACCGGCCAGTTTCAGAAAGACCTGCCCATCGCTGGTCGTCGGCTCCCACCAACTCCTCTTGAAGAGATACTCCATCTCGATCAGCGACATCTGGCCGACTTTGCTGCTCTTGAAGCGCTCGGCGAGCATGGGCACATCTTCGGGGCTGAACAGCACGCGGGGATACACGCCCGGCGGCGGAACCTTGGAACCCAGGAGTTGCGCATTGAAACCAGTGAGGTCATACTGCGACTGCGGCGTCGTCTTCCATGCCGTCTCCGGGCCGTTGAGTAGCGCCAGTTGCTGGGGCGTGACTTTCACATGATCCGTCCACTTGCCCTGGCGCTTCAGCGTCGGAATATGGCGCGTGGCGATGTCCGGATCGGCAAACTTCTCCGGCGTGTCGAAAAGCGTGATCACTGATTCGAGCAATGTTGCCTCGGCGTCCGTGAACGCAATCTCCTTCTCGCCGACCAGCAGCAGGCCACACGGATGCTGGTATGCCTTCAGCCCCGGCCGTTTCGCCGCATCGGCCAACGGAACCAGCAGTTTGCCATCAACCTGAATGCCGCGCCCGCCCCAGGCCCCGCCGGCCGGGCGCTCGATGGTGTGTACCCAGCGGTCGGCCAGATACTGCGGCGCCGTGTCTGTGTTGATCTCATTTGCATCAAGCAGCGAGATGAAGGATACCGGCACATAGATCACGCCATCGCGCAGAACTGCCTCATCGCGCCAGGCGGTCTCGTCCAGCCGTACCCTCTACCCTTTCACATAGGCATACCGGCTGCCCGCGAAGACGGCGATGTGATCCTTGATCTTTGCCAGTGCCGCCGTCCTGGCCGACCGGGTATACGGCAATCCCTGGTTCTGCGGCGGCGTGATGAGTGACTGCGGCTCCGCCGCGTGGAGCGGAAAGATCGTCGTCGCCGCAATCGTCAACGCCATGATCGTCTTCTTCATTCGCATGGTGATTCTCAGTGTTGAGTTTCAACTGGTTCGGAACTATTTCCGGTCCTGGATGTCGTAGTGTAGACCCTTTTCTCCGGCCCGCTTGCCGTAGCGGTCAATTTCATCGTCGCTGGGGAGTGACTTCCGGTATTCATCGATGAACAGGCCGATCTTCTCGACGGGGATCGGTTTGAAACCGGGCAGATCCTTGAGAATCCGGGCGTCGGGTTTCAGGCGAAAATCGAGACGAGAGGGGTCGACAAACCCCGGGTCGGCGTCGTAGACCTTGTTGGGGCCGGAGGGATACTTGGTCTTGGTGCGGACTTCCTTGTCATCCTGCACCAGACTCCAAGTGTACGGGGCTGTGCCGCATTGCACGGCCACGTTGTTCTCGATCTTTGCCTCGCCGGGTTTGGCGGTGACGAAGACGAAGCCGTAGCGGCACTGAATCGCGATGTTGTTGCGGCAGTCGATGCTCTGGGGGAACTTCGCCTGCTGGCCGATCTTGTAGAGGAATCCCGTGCCGCGTTTGCCGTTGCTGCTCTTGAGAAAGGCGATGTTGCCATAGAGCGTCATGTTCGGGTGATCGAGATCGAAGTAGATGCCGTCGCCGTCGTCGCTGCTGTGCATGAGGTTGTAGCGAAACGTGTGGCCGCCGAAACGCTCGAAGCGGTCGTAGGCGTAGAACGCGCCGAGGTCGTTGGAAACCGTGCAGTAGCGGAAAACCTCGTTGAACTCAAAGACGCTGTCCCAACTGCCAAAGAGCACGCCGCCGTGCGGGGTGTCGTGGATGAGGTTGTTGGCGACATACATGCCGACGGCCGGGTTGTGCCCGCCGCCGCCTCCGCCGACGTAACCGGAGTTCACGGCCGGTGCGTAGACCAGTTCGATCTGCGCGAAATGGTGGATGTGGTTGTTGACCACTCGGTGCCCGGCCGGCACGCGCGGGGTGCTCTTCTCATCTCCGCCGCTGAGCCAGACGCCGCCGGCGCCGAGGTTGTAGAGGTCGTTACTGAGGACGGTATGCGATTTGCCGCCGTCGATGTAGACCGCGTACTTGTCCACATTGCGGATGGTGCAGCCGGCGACGAGATTCGACTCGCCGTTCTTGATGAAAATGCCGTGACCGAGATTGGCCTCGACGGTCAACCCGCGCAATATGACATGCGACGCGCCATCGAGCCGCACGACGGGTTCATCCGAGTCGGCCAGGAGAATCTCGGCGCTGGCCAGCGGCGACGGCGGGTAGAAGTAGAGTTTCTGATCGACGAAGTCGATACACCATTCTCCCGGCTGGTCGATTTCTTCGAGCAAATTGAGCAGCCAGTAGGATTCCCGGCCGTTGCCCTGGGGCCGGTTGTACTTGTTGCCGATGCCGCCCTGGATCGGCTTGGCAAACGTGACGGTGTGTTTGTCCAGGTCAATCGAATGTACGCGAATGGCCTCGCTCTGCCAGGCGACGCGCCAATAGCCCTTGAACCAGATGCCGCGATCGAGTTGCTTCTGCCAGACCGCGTGCCTGTCGTAGAACGCATCGCGGTACTCGAACTCGCCGCCAATCGAATTGGGGCCGACTTTCTCGGTGTTGGTGGGGTTTCGCCAGTTGCCGTCGGTGACGCCGCCGGCGTTGCGCAGGACGCGCTTCATGGTCATGTAGTCGCTGTTTGGAAAACGCGACAGGGGCATGCGCTTGCCGTTGAACAAGAGGTCCACCAGCCCGCCGCTGTCGCTGAAGACGTCGGCGAAGCGTTTGGCGTGCTTGACGTTCATCGCCTTGAGGTCCAGGGTGACAATCTTATCGCGAGCAGGTTCGGCGATTCGGGCAAGGGTGGCCGGGTCGCTGACGGGTGTGAAGTCGGCGGCCGTCAGTCTCCGCGCGCCCAGCAGGCGCGGCGTCTGGCCTTCGATGGCGCGATAGATGACCGGACACTGTGCGGTGCCGGAGTCCTCGACCGAAAGTTCAAGTGGCCGGGACAGCAGGTAATCGCCACCCCCCAGCCAGACCGTCACCGGCTGGTCGGGTTGCCCCTTCTTCGCAGCCCGGGCCTCGTCATGGGCGCGTTCCAGCGTTTGGAACGGGGCCAGGCGCAATCCGGCCGCCGAATCCGCGCCCTGTGGCGACACATAAATGTCGGCCGCGCGTAGCGATGGCCCCGGTGCGAGCAGCAACAGAACGGCAAGAAACGGAATATTCGGTCTCAAGGGTTTCACCTTTCTGTCGTGATGGTTCTGTTCTCTCCATTGACGCGGACTCTGACTTCGCGTGGTTGGGGCGAGGCGATGCGATACTTCGTCACCTTCCCGTCCTGCCATTCGATGTCCACGGTAAACCCGCCGCGGGCGCGCAGGCCGGTGACTTTGCCGGCCGGCCAGGCTTTGGGCAGAGCGGGCAGCAGATGGATTTCGCCGGAATGGCTTTGCAACAGCATCTCGGTGATGCCGGAGCAGCCGCCGAAATTGCCGTCGATCTGGAACGGTGGGCAGGAATCAAACATGTTCGGCAGCGTGGGACCGGGGCGAATCAGCATGCCGAGCATTTTGTAGGCGTGTTCGCCGTCGAGCAGACGCGCCCAGAGGTTGATCTTCCACGCCAGGCTCCAACCCGTGCCGCCATCGCCGCGTATCTCCAGGGATTTTCTGGCGGCCGCGAACAGTTCGGGGGTGGCCGGGGTGATCTGGTCACTGGGATAGAGCGCGTACAGATGCGAGACA
>JBEKVL010000545.1:0-4997 GCA_049514055.1 Tepidisphaeraceae bacterium
CAACCCGGAGTGGCGAAAGAAGCACTCTTTCGCCCCTCCGGGGCTCAGGAAACACCGATGCCGATTTTCCCCATGGCTTACGCTATGCGCTACAATGTGTCGCCCTTCCAGGGCTGAAATCGGCCGAATGGAAAACGCCGAAACAATGCTGTCTCAGCGGGGTTTCTCAAGCGTCTTGACGTAATCGGCCCAGAGTTCGTCGACGCTCTTGCCGGTGTATTCCTTCCAGAGATCGGCGCTGTACTTGCCCTGGCGCATGGCGGCGTTGAGTTTCCTGACGGTGTCCTTGTTCACATTCTCAACGACGTAATTGAGGAAGCCGGCAGTGGTGCGATAACTGTCGGTGTATTTGGCCTGGGCCGGGTTCCGCGGGCGCGTGCCGGCGGGCGTGGGCTCGTACTTGAACCAGCGGACGTAGTCGGCAATGCCCTCTACCAGCCAGCCGGGGTTGCCCCGGCCGCGATACTGCTGAACGACATGGACCGCCTCGTGAACGATCGCGCCGACGGCCTCGCCCTGAAGGTTGCCCTTGAACCAGGGAACGGCACACTGCACACGGGTGCCGGCCGTGAAGGCCACGCCCTGCATGCCTTTGACGAAGGTGACGGGGAATCGTTTGGGTGCGCTGTATCCCTCGCTGGGAAACATTTCGACGATCGTTGGATACCACTTCTCCAGCGCCGGGCGGAGTTTGGTCTCGATCCACTCCTTGAACTCGGGAGCGTCGGTGTAGTCGATCGCGATCTCGTATTTCGTGCCATCGGCGGCCGTTGCGGTGGCGGTGATCACCACCTTTTCCGGCGCCACCGCGACGTGCTCCTTGCCGTCGATCACGTCGATCTCGCTGAAGAAAGTATTGCCGAAGGGATCGTCGGATTCGGTGGAGTGGATATCCAGCAGCAGATAGCGGAACTTGCCGAGGGCCGCGCCGGCGGAGTCGGCGATGCTCACGCCATACTGGCCGCCGGGCTCGCCCTGTTTGGGGCGGGTGTCAACCGAGGCCAGGAGTTTCCAGCCGGCCTTCTCGGGATCGATCTTGCGGTCTGGTTTGGCATTGAAATCGGCGGCCGAGCCGTCAGCGCCATAGAGCTTGTAGACCTGCGGCCCGCGGGTGCCCGCATGCCAGGAATAGGTGTTCACCTGCTTGACCTCGGTGGCTTCCGTGAGATCCAGAACCATGCGGCCGCCGTCGCTGGCCTGCCGGAAGAAGAAATTGGCTCCTGGCTCATCCGCTTCGCGGGGCAACCGGCCGTCATTGAGAACGCTCAGGTCGCCGCCGTTGGGATCGCGCGCACCGGCGACAACGCTGAAGTGGCCGGTGGTGGCCGCGTCGGTTCGCGAAGGCGAGGGAACGTCCTTGAACTTGAACTCGCCGGTGGCGGCCGAACCTTCATTGCGGTCGATGACAACTTTGGTCTCCGCTGGCGATACCCGTGCGATGAGCAGAAGCAGGCTTACGGCAATGACATAATGAGAAGGGCGTTTCATCGAAGACTCCTTGGGTGGTCGGTGCATGGACGTATCATACAGAACACCCGAACGTGGCCGCAGTTGCGGCAGAAAGACGACGATTTCCGGTTGTTGGATCGCCACTGGGTTAAGACTAGAGTGGTTGCGCCCGCTGTTCGTTTGCCCGTACCGGCCATGTTGACAGGTTGCCCAGTGGGAAGCGGCGCCATTCCCCTGGTTGTTTTCGCTTGACGGCAGCAAAGACCGGACCCAGTGGTCCTCAATCCCGCTGGATCCAGGCTGGAAGAAAGGACCACATTCCATGGCAGAGGTTGTTTCGGCAGTGGGCCACGGCCCGGCGGACACGGATCGGCGGATCGAAGAGTTCGTCTACGATGACGGAACCGTCCGCATGTTCCTGACGTCGTCGGGCGGCTGGTCATTCACGCAGTCTGCATGTTATTCGCCGTGTGGATCGTGACACCGGAACTTAATCGAAACCACCCTCCTCGCCAGCCTGCTCGGAAGTGGTGAAGTGCGTTGAGGTGAACATCCGCCACATTCCAAGAGATGTTCGAACACAGTTCGCCGATCGTTTCAGCGATCGCCGTTGTCTTTTGGTCCATCTATTTCCCTCTGCTGTATTCTTTCGCTCACAAGGGCAAGCGTTTACGGCGTGCATATCACCGTCTGCTGCATCTTCGGCGCGGTGGCAGGCCAGGTGAGTTTCTGGCCGGTGGTGGTTTCGCCGGTGACGTGGTATTCGACGTCGGACTCGATGGCGGGAAGCGTAGCCTCCCAGACCGCGCCACCGAGGTTCTTGCAGGGGAGTTCCACGTCCTTCGTCGCGCCCAGGAGACGGGAACGAACGGTTACCGTCTTGAATGGCTGGGCGTCGAGCGCGAAGACCGTGACCTGCAGCGGCTGGCCCTTCGTCACTTGCGTGCGGACGGTGGGGACGACCAGGCGCGGGGAGCCCCTGAATTTCATGCCGGGTTCGATGTCGGGCGGAAGTGGGCCGCCGAGCGCATCCGACAGCGCTTTGTCATGTTTGGAGAGGGATTGGTTCTGCTTGCGGTTGTGCTGCTCCAGGTTGGTCAGCGTGCCCAGGTCGCCGGGTGTGTCGATGGTGGCTAGTTGCAGTGTGACCATCTTCTCCCACTGCCGGGCCATCTGCGTGCGGACGGTGAGGGCGGCCTGGGCGCTGGCCTTGCGTTGGGCGGGATCCTTCTCGGCGGCGAGGGTGGCGGCGGATTTGTCGAGTTGGCCACGCATGCAGCCAAGTTCGGCCATGGCCCCCATGTACTGATATGTATTGAGCCAATAGTCGAATCGCTGGAGATTGCCCGGGCCGTGGACCTTGTCGCGCAGAGCGGCAAGTTTGTCGACAAACTCGTAGGCCCTCTTTTCCTCGGCCCACGGTTTGTTGTTGGGCTTGATGCCGCCGGGGCCGCCGAGCCAGGTGCTGGGCTCGGGCAGTTTCGTGCCGTCGATGGAGGCGAGGACGGCGCCGATCTCGGCCGCAGCATCGGGGCCGAAGCTCGTCTTGGCGAAATCGAGGTAGAAGTCTTCGATGGGCATGGCGCGGTTACGGTCGATCTGTTGCCTGGGCGTACCCACTTTGTCGGCCTCGAAATCGCCGTGCTTTTCGCCGCCACAGTTGATCTTGCGGCTAAATGGCCGGCCGGGAATCTGGTTGGATGGGTCAGTGGCGCCGGTGATGACGATGCCGGCGATGCAGGGGAATTCAACCTCGCGGATGAAGTCGATCTTCAGCCGCCCATCGGTGACGCGTACGTCTTTGGCTGTGTAGTCGAGGGCCTTGTTCTTGCCGACTTTGGCGAAGATATCGAGGTTTTTGAAGAGTTCCTTGCCCTGCACACCGGCGCCGAAGACTCGCTTGCCGGCCGCGTCGTAATTCGGCTCGTTGAGCTTGAGCGTGACACTGTACGTGCCGTTCGGAACCGCGAGCAGATAGCCATCGACGTCGTAGCGGACGACCTGATAGATCGCCTGTTCCTCGGGCGTGGCGTCGGCGACCGGCGCGGTGAACTTGGCGATGTTGCCGCCCATCGCGCCGAATGCTTCGATCTTGGCGGGCACGGGGACTTTGGCCGTGAAATCGGCCGGCGCCCACGACTGATCCCACGCGGCCGACGCCAGGGCCGAGACGTTCAGGGCCATCGCCTTGGTGCGCCAGTGAATGCCGAGCAGGCCCGTGCAGCCGAGACGGCGCGCGTCCGCCGCGTCGAACCGCATCCGGCCGACCCACGGCTGCGGAGCAATCAAATTCGGATCGTTCTCCATCCAGGGAATGGCCCACTTGGGCCGGTCGGAGACATTGGCGAAGGCCGTCTCGACATCGGCGTGGCCGACCTCGCGATTGATGCAACTCATCGGCGAATCCTTGGGCAACAACTTGTCCAGCGCGGCCCGGTCATGCTGCGGGCCAAGCACCCAGCCACAGGTGGCGAGGGTAAACGGCTTGCCGAGGGCGGTGAGGGCATCGAGAGCGGCCTGAATGTCGCAGGCGGTCGCGGCAAACTGCTGCGGCTTGTTTCCGCCCCACGTCCAATCTTCCGGCGTCCACAACCAGTAATAGTCAACCGGACACACCTGGGCGATGCGGCGGAACATTCCTTCGTAAAGCTCGCGGGCGATGGCCAGGTCGTCCGGGTTCTTGCCTTGCTGCTTCAGGTGGGCCTTGAGCTCCTTGGGAATGGTGAGTGGCGTTTCAGTGCCGATGCAGGTCTTCACGCCGAGTAACCGGGCATGGGCAAACACATCGCGCATCATCAGCGCGGTGTTGCTGAACACCACATTGGACTGCTCGACGCCAGCGGGACGTGGCAGGATACGCTGCATCACGTCAGGCCCGAACGGGTCCGCGGGGAAGAAAGCGGCCGAGCCGGCGCAATACTCGCTCGTCTTCATCGGCGCATACCCCCAGCGATTGATGCCGGTGTTGAACCAAGCCGCCGAATACGAGAACTTCGGTTGCCCGGCGGCGTCGAGGTCGTTTTTCGAGCCGATCCAGACCAGCGGCTCCGGCCCGACACCACCTTCGGGATAGCAATGCAGGCCGAGAAAGTTCATGCGCATCTTGGGAAGCTGCGAGACATAGGCGAGGTAGTCGTCGCGGTTCCACCAATCCGGCCCTTCGGGGAAGTCGTGGAACGGCTGAATGCCGCGGACGGAGAACAACGGCTTGGCGGTTTCGTCGAGGTTTGGAATGGCGAACTGCACCTGCTCATCCGGAACCACGTCGCCATGCAGATAGAAACGGACGCCCAGCTTCTCGGCAAAGCGATACGCCCCGTACAGCGTGCCGGCCGAATCGGCGCCGACGATCCATGCGATTCCGCCAGCGTCCGTTTTCGTGGTCTTGAGGATGTACTGCTCCGGTCCAAGGTCCCGGGCGGCGTCGGCGATTTCCTTCGGCAGATTGGCCGCCCCCTTCCTGGCGACCACGATATTTCCGCCGGCCGGCGCGGCATCGGCGATCTGCAAGAGTTGGCCAGTGCGCACGTAGACGTAGCGCCGCACCT
>JBEKVL010000546.1:0-4987 GCA_049514055.1 Tepidisphaeraceae bacterium
TCGCCGATGGCGGCGATCTGCTCGCGGGGGATGCCGTGGGCGACCAGCTTGCGGATGATCTCGTCATAGGGTGAATAACCCCACTCGGTCGGGTTGACTCCCATGTCGGAGAAGATCATCTGCGTGCCGCGTGTGGCCGCAGTCCGCTCCCAGATGGAAGCGACGTTTTCGACCAGCCGGTTGAGCTTGGATTCCGCGAAGTCCGGTGCGGTGGCGGAAAGCATCCTGGCGTCGGTGGCGAGTTTGCGGGCGTCGGTGGTGATGGCCAGGGCGTTATCAATACGCGGGTCCACCTTCTGCGACCGCAGCCGGTCGTAGCGTTCCACCAACTCCTGCTGGAGGGCGTACTGCTCGCTGGACATGGGGCAGGCCACGACGAAGGGCTTGCCGCCTTCCAGGCGGGGTCGTGGCAGGTTGAGCATCTCGGCGGTCTGCACGTCGGAGAAGGCCCGGAACATCTGCTGGAGTTCCGGCAGGTTGGTGAAGCGGGCGAAGCGGCTGCGTGGCCGCAGACCCGCCCCGTCCGGCGAGATTTCCATGGTGTCGATGACCTCGCCGAAAGTGGCCGCCCAGGCGTCGAAATGCTCCAGTCCCCGGCTGCGCAGGCCCTCGGGGTCGAGGAACCGCTGCATGGTGTACATTTCCATCATGGTGTTGGAAATCGGCGTGCCGGTGGCGAAGGTCACGCCGTGGCCGGGATGCTGCTCGCCCAGGTAACGCGCCTTCATATACACGTCGAAGGCCCGCTCGGAGCCGCCGCTCTGGATGCCGGCGACGCGGTCCATCTTAGTCGGCGTTTCCAGGTTCTTGAAATAATGGGCCTCGTCGATGAAAACGTGATCAACACCGAGTTCGTCGAACACCAGGCCGTCATCCTTCTTTTCTTCGGCCAAGAGGTCTTTGAGGCGTTCGGCCCGGGCGGCTTTCTGCTTCTCAATAGCTTTGATGAGATTGCGGTTGGAGCCCCTCCCTCCCTTGGCTTCCGCATGCTCGATCAGCAAGGCGTCGTATTCGGCGATCTGCTCCAGGAGGAACTTCTCCTGGTAATCCCGCGACATGCCGATGCGCTCGAAGCTGCTGTGGGTGACGATGATGCCATCCCACTCGCCGCTGGCGATCTTCGCCGTCAGCATCTTGCGGCGGTCCCGCGACAAATCTTCCTTGGCGGCGACGAGTAACTTGGCATTGGGATAAAGCTGCATGAACTCGCGGGAGAACTGCTCCAGCAGGTGGTTGGGGACCACGTACATGGGCTTTTTGATCAGACCCGCCTGCTTCATCTTCATGCCGGTGGCGGCCATGGTGAAGGTCTTGCCCGCGCCGACGGTGTGGGCGAGTAGAGTGTTGCCGGAACTCATCCCCCGCCATACGGCGTCGTCCTGATGCGGCCGCAGTTTGATATTTTGGTTCATACCGGGGAAGTCCAGGTGCGAGCCGTCGAACAGGCGGGGCCGGAGATTGTTGTAGGTGTCGTTGTACAACCGTACCAGGCGCTCGGTGCGGAGCGGATCGGCAAATACCCAGGAGCGGAACCGCTCCTTGATGAGTTTCTGCTTCTCGCGGGCGGCCAACGTTTCCTCGTGGTTGACAACGCGTTCCTCGCGGTCGCCGGCCTGGATCGTGTCGTAAATCACCGGCGTTTTCATGTTCAGGGCCAGGTCAAGCAACCAGGTGCCGTTGGCGCGGGCGGTGCCAAACTCGGAAGTGGCGGCGACCGACTGCTTGGCGGCGTATTCGGCGTCCAGGCTCCAGACGGCGTCCTTAGGCAGATGTACGACCGGCACGGTGGATGGCTCAACGCGGAAGAGTTCGGCCGCGAAAGTTTGAATGTCACTGGCCGGTATCCACGGAGCGCCCAACCCCGCGTCGATGTCGCCGGGCAGCACGTCCTCGGGCTGCACGTTCCGCAGGGCGGCGACGTTGCGGGCATAGGCCGGACCGGCGCTCTCGGCGGCGGCAAGCTTGGCCCGCACGTTGCCAGAAAGGTACACGTCGGAAGTCTGCCATTCCTTGGCTTGCGGGTTGGGGAAGATCAGGTCGCCCAACTCGGCGATGACTTCTTTACGCGGCTTGCCGTAGAGCGTGGAGATATACGGCAGGTCCACCTTGCCTTTCTGGTTGAGTGATACGAGCAGCCCTTCCTCGGCGCTCTTGACCTGGGTGATGGGCGGGGTCTTGCCGACCACGTCCTTGGTCATAATGGCGGCTTTGGTCGCCTTGCCCGTCACCTCGTCGTAATCCTCCATGGACATGACCAGCATTGCGTCCGGGTCTTCGCGGAACTTGACCAGGTTGGGCATACGGCGGATGACGTTGCCATCGGCGGTTTCGCCGAAGGTGGTCTTGTTGATCGGGCCATGTGCCAGGACGAAGCGGCCATAGGCCCGGTTGAGTTCCTGGCGTGCGTCGTCGCGGTTGGCCTCGGGCCAGCCCTCGTTCTGCGATTGCAGGACGCGGCGGGCACGGTCACGCAAGCCGATCAACGCGGCCAGGCGCTTGCCGGTCAGCGTGCCATCGGCTCGTAACGAAGTTCCGCCATAGACTACGGGCACCGATTGCCCACCCACGGATTGGCATATGGTGCGGTCATCGGCGACGAAAAAGCTGCCTTCGGTGATGTGGCGTTCCGGCGGCGGCGGTGCGAAAGCGGCGGCGGGTGCTTCCTGGGCCAGAGACGCTTGCAACGGAGTGAATTGCGGCAGGCGCTGGATCGCATCCTGGAGTTGCCGGGCCAGATCGCCGTTGCTGAGAAGGCTGTAGCCTTCGCCTCCGTAGAGCGTGTCCTTGCGGCTCCACTGCCCCAAGACCATTTCAGGATGGTTCAGGAAGTAGCGGTTGACGGAAACCTCTGCGCCATCGATCTCCAGTGGGGCGATGCCCAGCCAGTCGGCATCGACGTGGTGGGCAGGTTCGCCGCGGTCACGCTTACGAAAGAATACGATGTCAGTCACCACGGCGGTTCCCTCCCGCTTGAAGGCATCGGAAGGCAACCGGATCGCCCCCACGAAGTCCGCCTTGTCGGCCAGGTACTCGCGGATGGTGGCGTTCTGCTTGTCGAGCGTGTAGTGGCTGCTCACCAGTGCCATCACGCCGCCGGGTTTCAGGGCATCGATGGACTTGGCGAAGAAATAGTCATGCAGGGAAAGGCGCATCCCCTGGTAGTCGAGTTTGAGGTCGGCGAAGGGCACGTTGCCGACGACTACGTCGATGCGGTCCTCGGGTAGCTTGGTGTCGCGGAAGTTCTCAATGCGGATGTCCTGGCCGGGGTGGAGTGCTTTGGCAATCCGCCCCGATATCGAATCCATTTCAATGCCGATGAAGTGCGCCCCTGGCTTGCCGTACTTGATGAAGTTGCCAGTGCCGCAGCCGGGTTCGAGGATCGTGGCCTGGTCGGGTATGCCCAGACGGTCAATAGCGTCGTGAATGGCCGTAATCACGGTCGGCGAGGTGTAGAAGGCGTTGAAGGTGGTGCGTTTGGCGCTATCGTATTCCTTGGGTGGAAGCAGGCTTTTCAGTTCTTCGCCCAGTGCCTGCCAGCCGGCATCCTTGTAGTGGCCGGTGACGGGATCGGGAAAGATCGACAGGGCGACCGGCCCGAATCCGCCGAAACGGGCGAGGATCTGTTTCTCCTCCTCGGTCGCGGGGCGCTGCTCTTGCTCAAGGCTCTGCACGGTGCGGATAGCCGCGAGAATGTCGCGTGCTTTGGACTTTTCCCCACTGGCGATCACGGTCAGTTGCGGTGATTGGGGTGGCCGGGGTGGCCGGGGCAACACCGGCTCAATGACGGGGATCACTGGCGGTGGTATGTCCAACTGCAAACTGAATTGAGTAGCGTGCATCGTTCCTTCTCCTGATGTTTCCGGCCCCGTGATTGGGGCCTGATGGCGAGCCAAGGACTCAGCCTTCAGCCGGGGCTCTGCTCGCGCAGCGACCGGGCCAGCGGAGAGTTGGGGGAGACCAGCAGATGCTGGGGGAACCGACTGTCCGCTTGCCCGGCCCGGCGGGCTGAGTACAGTGCCGCCGTTCAAGGCCCCATGCGGAGTCGGGGGGGTCGGTGTGGTGGGAGAGGGATCGTCGGAAAAGGAGTCAAACAGCGTCGGCAGGTTGCGTGACGTTTTCAGGCGCGAGACATGGGACGGCGGAGAAACAGCATGGCCGCGTCGAGGACTTGGCCAGCGTTGGCGTCCGGCGAGGATGCGGACGGCAAACGATCCTCCATTTCCTTCAGGGCCAGTTCCATCGCCTCGCTGGCGATTTGGCTCTGGTTGCTGCCCGGCCTCAGTTGCACGAGCATTTGCTTCCACCCCTCGTGGCTGGCCTTGAGTTCCTTGGCGTAAAGTTCCACGGTCGGCAGGAGTTTGCGGCTCTTGCGGAGTTGCTCGCGTATCCGTGGCCGTTGTTGCAACAGCTCGTGAATGATCGACATGTACTGCATAGGTGTCTCCTTCAGGATAGATGTTACTACTGTCTGTAGGCTCCGGCGAGTTGGTTGGCCGGGATGGAAAGAGCGGAGGCTCTGGCCAGTCTGTGGGTGTGCGAGGCATGGTCAGGCACCGTATACGCTGCGTGTGTCCCGGCGTAGGGCTTGGGTGCTGCCAAGCACTTCGACCGTTGCCGGCAAGCGGCCGATCCGATTGGTCTGCCGTGACGCCGCCAGCAGTCTCGCGAGTTGGAGTGTGAAGGGTGCTGACGACTTCATCATGATCTGCTTCCTTTGTGGCCATGATCGCGCTGGCCGAAAACATCTTTCAAAAGCTGGCCGGCGGCGACTCCGGCCATGATGATCATGGAGCCGACAGCGACTGATTGCAGGATCATGGCCATGCGGTCGCTGTTGCAATTTCTGGACATGATCTGGGCCTGGTGACCCAGATCTTTCAGGTGATAGGTTGGCGGGACGGTCATTGAACGGCACCCCATTATGTCTGGACTGTCAGCGGGCGATTTCTGGTCCTGCCTCAATGCCCTTTTCCTCGCGGATCATCTG
>JBEKVL010000547.1:0-4987 GCA_049514055.1 Tepidisphaeraceae bacterium
CTCACCATCCAGATTCGTGGCATCTCCCGCTCGAATAAATCCACCGGCCGGGCCGCCAGGCCGTGCGCCGGCATTGTCCGCCGCAACAGATCCAGCCGCTCCGGCGGCAACCTGGAGAACTCCTCGCTGCTCAGGCCGAGTTGCCCGCTCAGCGTCACCCAGGTCGCCAGCAGTTGAGCCTGATTCATCGGCACACCCGGCCGCGCATAGATGCAGTCCGGGTCGTTGTGCCAGATGCGCCCGTTCAGGTGATAGTTCCGCGTCCCGTATCGCGGCCCCGTCGGAATCGCCTTCCACGCCGAGTTGTTGTCCGGCCCGATCCTCATCGCATCCACCAGGCCCATGCCGCCGCCATAGGCCCGCATGTTCTGCGCCACCGTGCAGCCCAGCAGATATACGTCCGCCCCGGCCGCTTCGCGCACCAGTCTCAACCCATCACGAAACGCCTCGATGTTCGTCTTGGCCGGGTCGTAAAACACCGCATCGCCCATTTTGTCGTCGCGATAACCATCATTGACATATACGTGCCGCACCCCCGCGCCCGAGCATAACCCGTCCATCTTCAGATACTGATATCCCCAGTCCTTGACGATGTGTTTGATCTCATCGCGGACATATGCGCGCGCGCCGGGGTGCGTCATGTCCAGACACGCCCCGCCCCAGGGGCTCTCGTGCGGCTTGCCATCCGCCTGCTTCACGAACCAATCCCGATGACCCTCGTACCAGGGATCCTCCGGCGATCCCGAGAACGGCATCAGCCAGATTCCCGGCAGCAGTCCCGCCGCCTTGATCCGGTCAGCCGTCTCCTTCATCCCCAATTTATACGGCCCGTTCTCCCGCACGCGCGTGAAATTCTTGCGCGGCCCGTTCTTCGTCTGCCCATCCTGCCAGCCATCGTCGATCTGAACGACCGAGAAACCCCAGGGCTTGAGATTCCTTTCCGCAAACTCGGCCTGCCGGGCAATCCCCTTCTCATTCCACGCCCCCGCGTGATACCACGTGCAATACCCCGACGGCTGCGGCGGCAGATGAATGTTCTGCACCTTCGCCACCACATCAGCCCACGCCTCCATCCCCAGCCGTGCATCGTCAAAGACGCCGATCACAAACGAGTCGAGCACGGCCTCGTTCCCCACCGGCAGTTGCAGCCGCCCGTGCTCGAGCCGCGCATTGATCCGCGCCACGCCGCCGCCCACGTCGGGAAACAACACGCCGCTGCCCCGTTCCGCGCTGAGCCAGCCGCCCACAACTCCCCGTCGCGTCTGGGGGTCGGCCACCACCTGCCACATGTAGCTACCCGGCGCGCTCTTCCCGAATTCGCTCAATCCCCCCGTCCCCAGCACCCGCAACTCCGCCACCGGTCTGCCCAGATCCAAGTCGAACTCCGCCAGCCCCACATGATTCACCACCACCATCTCCGCCGCCCCGTTCCGTAGCGTGCTCCCAAACACCGTAAACGGCACCCCATCAAACAACGAAATCCGATCCACCCGCCCGTCCAGATGCCGCACTTCGATCGATGAGCCTTTCCCAAACGTGTTGTCGACAACCTCCGCGACCTTTCCCTGACCTCCCTGCCCGGCCAATCGTCCCCCCGACACAAACGGCCTGTCTGCCCCGCGCTGCCCGATGGTGAACGTCCCCGCGGCCGGGTCGCACTTCACTTCCAGCCTGTCGCTGTGGATCACCATGGTCTCGCCCGCCGCCCCGAAGGCCAGCATACAACTCATGACCCAGCACGCCGGTTTCATATTGAGCATCACTTCTCCGGCCGCTCCACGGGCAGAGGATCCGGCGCGTTCACGGTCCCTTGCGGGCTCCAGCCGCCGCCCAGAGATTTGATCAGCACGACCGTCGAGATGAGCCGCTGACTGCGGATTTGCACGGCCAAGAGCTCGTTGCTCAGCAGGGTCCGCTCCGCGTCCACGACCTGAAGGTAGGTGGCCAGGCCGCTGCGGTACTGAAGGTCGGCCAGACGCAAATATTCGCGCGAGGCGTTGACGGCCAGATCCTGTGCCGCAGCCTGGTCGGCGCGCATGTGCAGGTCGGTCAGGGAATCCTCGACGTCGCGGATCGCTCCCAGCACACTGCCGCGAAACGTGGCGGTCAGTTCGTCATATCGGGCCTTGGCCTGGGCGACAGCGGCAGTGAGCTTCCCGCCATTGAAGATCGGGATCGAGGCGCTCGGCCCGAGCGACCAGAAACGTTGCTGCCAGTCGACGGCATTTGCGAAGTTGGGGCTTTCGAAACCCGCGGCGCCGGTAAGTTGGAAGGCGGGATAGAGTTGGGCGGTGGCCACGCCGATTTGCGCGTTGGCCGCGATCAGGTTCTGCTCGGCCTCGGCGACATCGGGGCGCTGCCGCAACAGATCGGCCGGGAGCCCCGCGGGAACCGCCGGCGGCGCGACGTTCAGCGGGCGCACCGCGATCGTCAGTTCCGAGGGCGCCCGCCCGAGCAGGATTGCCAGAGCATGTTCGGTGTCGGCTCGCTGTCGCCGCACATCCACCTGTTGCGAAATGGTGGAATTAAGCAGCGCGGCCGCCTGCTGTTCGGTGATGCGGCTGGCCAGGTCTGCCTTGACCTGTTTCTGCGTCAATTCAACCTGCTTGCGGTACGATTCGACCGTGCCCGAGAGGAGTTCGTCCTGCGTGTCCAGGAAGCGGAGCGTGAAATAGTCCTGGGCCACGTCGGCGACAAGCGTCAGCAGGACCACGCCGTAGTCGTCCGCCGATGCCTGTACCTGCGCGTTGGCGGCCTCATAGGACCGCCGCACTCGCCCCCAGACGTCGATTTCATAGGAGAGGTCCAGCGGGATGGTGACGTTCTTCAACTGATGTGGAAAACCCGTCGCACCCACGGCGGGACCGCCCGTGGTCGGGTTGGCTCGCGACCAGGTCGCCGAGGGATTGGCGTTGATCACCGGGTAGAACTGGCTGCCAACAATCCTCGCGGCCGCGCGCGCCTGCACGACGCGGGCCATGGCCGCCTGCAAGTCGGGGCTGGTCGACAGCGCCGCTTCCTCCAGCTTGTCCAGTTCCTCATCGCCAAAGAACCGCCACCACTCCGCCGAGATGTCAGAGACGGTGGCACTGCGCGTGGTGGGGCTTTTGTACGCGGCAAGCATGTTGATTTCCGGCCGGTGGTAATCCGGGCCGACATTGCATGAGCCCAGGACGGCGCACAGCGACGAGCCGAAGATGGCGATGCCCAGTTTCCGATGGAAGCCGATCATTTCGTTCCTCACTTCAAACTTGCCTGACCAGTGCTCTGTCGCACAAGATGCGATGGGTGAAACGACAGATAGGAATGTCTGTCCCACCGTTCAGCCATCAAGTTAGCGGCGATTGAGCACGACCGCGAACTTTTAATGCGCTACGTCTCCAAGGGCAAAGCCGGTACGGGCGATGTTCCAGCCCGTAGCCGCACGAACCACAGCCGTAACCGGTCAAGATACAGGTAGATCACCGGCGTCGTATAGAGCGTCAACATCTGGCTGAAAATTAGCCCACCCACGATGGCGATTCCCAGCGGCCGGCGCATCTCCGCGCCCATGCCGGTGCCCAGCGCCAGGGGCAGACCACCCAGCATCGCCGCCATCGTGGTCATGGTGATGGGCCGGAAGCGCAGCAGGCACGCCTGGAAGATCGCATCGCGCGGGCTCTTGCCTTCGTTGCGCTCGGCCGCCAGGGCGAAGTCGATCATCATGATGGCGTTCTTCTTGACGATGCCGATCAGGAGGATGATCCCGATCATTCCGATGACGTTCAACTCGGTCCTGAAAGCCAGCATTGCAACCAGTGCGCCGACGCCGGCCGACGGCAGCGTCGAAAGGATCGTGACCGGGTGAATGAAGCTTTCGTAGAGCACGCCCAGGACGATGTAGACAGTCACCAGCGCCGCAATGATCAGCAGAATCTGGTTGTTCAGCGAATCCTGGAACGCCTGTGCGGTGCCCTGGAATTTGCCATGAATCGAACCCGGCAGGCCCATGTCCCGCGCCGCCTTTTCCACGGCAATGACCGCGTCACCCAGGGCGTAGCCGGTCTGCAGATTAAACGAGATGGTCACCGCCGGGAACTGCCCCTGGTGGGGGATGGACAGAGCGGAGGTTGAGGTCGCGTAGTGGGCGACGGCGCTCAAGGGTATCTGGCCGGCATTCGTCGACTTGACGTAGATTTGCTTGAGCCCTTCGGGGTTCTGGTTGAACTGCGGATCGACCTCCATCACCACATGGTACTGGTTGAGCTGCGTGTACATGGTCGAGACCTGGCGCTGGCCGAACGCATCGTAAAGGGTGTCGTCGATCATCTGCGCGCTGACTCCGAGCCGGGAGGCGGTTGCGCGATCGATGACCAGCGCGGCCTGCAGGCCACGGTTCTGCTGGTCGCTGGTGAGGTCGGTGATACCTGGAAGCGTGCGCATCTTCGCCAGCATCTTGGGCGCCCATTCATTGAGTTCCTCGATGGTCTCGCCCTGCAGTGTGTATTGGTACTGGCCGCCGCCCAGGCGCCCGCCGACGCGAATGTCCTGCACAGATTGCAGAATGCACACTGCGCCGGGAACCCGACCAAGTTGGGGCCGGACCCGATCGATGATCTGGTCGGCCGAAAGTCTCCGATCCTTCAGCGGCTTGAGGTTGATGAACATGCGTCCGGAGTTGGCCGCGCCGCCTCCGCCGGTGAAGGCGATGACGTTCTCGACGCCCGGATCCTTGCCGATGATCCCCGCGAAGTCCTCCAGGAGCCGCTTCATGGTCTGGAACGATATGTCCTGGTCCGCGAGGATCATGCCCATCATGCGCCCGGTGTCCTGCTGCGGGAAGAATCCCTTGGGCACGATGACGTAAAGGGCGACGGTGCAAATGATGGTCAGCACGGTGGCGATGAGCATCACGAAAGGATGGCGCAGGCACGCCGCCAGGGTCTTCTCATAGATCCAGAGAATGAACTGGAAGAACCGCTCGCTGGCCCGGTACAGCCCGCCGTGC
>JBEKVL010000548.1:0-4987 GCA_049514055.1 Tepidisphaeraceae bacterium
CGGCGGTCTGATCGGCCACGGCCGCGCGGCTCGGGCTGCGTGCCGCCTGGCGCAGGAAGACGGTCGTGATGGTGTCGCCATCGGGGATGAGGAGCTTGGGATTGCCCCGTTCGGCGAACCAGACGGCAGGCGGCGGCTTGACCGCGTCGCCGTGGATGGAGACGGACGCTCCGCAGGCCGCCAGCAGGACCTCGCCGACGGTCTGGAGCGAATCCGGGCCGCTCTGGGGAAAGCCGAATTCCTTTTCGAGCCAGACGAGCAGTTCGGCGCGGGCCAGGCTGTCGAGCCCGAGATCGTTGGCCAGCCGGGCGTCGTGGCGGAGATCGTTTGCGGCGATGCCGGAGACTTCGCGCAGGTGGTCGAGCACGAGTTGTCGCGTCGCCGCCGGAACATTGGCCAGATCCTCGGGACGGGCGAAGTCAGCTTTCGGTTCGGGCAACTCGCGTGTTCCGCCGGATTCCCAGATCGTAAAGGGGACATAAGTGTTGGGAAGCGTGTTCTCGTTGTAGAAACGTTCGAGGTAGCGGTTGAGGGCCAGGGCAGGCGAGACAGTGCCGCCGGTGCCCTCACTGGCGGTGTCTGGCGTTGTATGCGTCCTTCCGGATTCCGCCGGTGAGGGCACCGGCGGCACTAAGGTGGAGCGGTCGGCCGGACGCGGCAGGTCGGCCGGCTCGTACAACTCGATGTCCACCTGGCGGCGCGGGCCGAAGAACAGGCCGTTGGCCAGCAGCGACAGCAGACCCTTGCGGAGTATCCGCTGCACGTCAACTTCCCGGGAATTGGCCCGGCTGAAACTGCTGCCCCACAACCCGCGCGTGCGGACAAGGATGACGCGGGCGCCGGGCGCGCCACGTATAAGCTGTTCCGCGGCGCTGTTGCCGCCGAGGTCCTCCAGTCGCGTGTAGGTGACGTGGCCGGCCGGATACATCAGGGCGTTCTCGCCGCGTTTGAGGCCCTCGATCGTGCCCGCCAGCATCTGCTGGATCTGTTCGGTGGACCCCAGGCCATCCTTGTTGACATCCGGGAGCGTCCGCACGCCGATCCGCCGGGCCACCCAGCGGATGAAGAAGCGGTCGACCTGCCGGCGATCAGCCAGCGGCCGCGGCGCGAACTTCGCAAAGAGCAAAACGACCAGGATCACCGGATCGATCCGGGCGACGTGGTTGGGCAGAAAGAGGATGCCGGTGTTGCCGCGTGCGAGAATCCTGGCCAGGCCGCGCACGCGGATGCGATAGCGAAGGGCCAGGAGGCAGAGGATCAGTCGGATGATGATGCGGTTGAGCATGGTGTTTCCGATGGCCGCTGGTTTCACAGGCAAGCGGCCGGACCGCTACGGACGTTCGAGCGCTGAAACAATTTGGCGTGCCTTGAGGTAGACCCGTTCCGCCAGTGCGCAGAACCGGGCCACGTCTTGTTTGCTGAACGCATCCGGCAATGCCGGCGCTGTCCAAACGCCGAGTTGCGCCCGGATCAAGCATTCAACATCTCCGGCAACCTGGCATAGCCTGACACTCTGTACACAATCCGGTAGCTCCCGGCGCTTATGGCGTCACGGAGTTCCGCAAGAGCCGGCCATTTTTCGTGTATCGCGGTCTCAAACTCACATGGATTTGTGAGAACCAAATGCAGCCGTTGTCCAGCCTCCATCGGGAATCCGGACGTGGAGTCGTAGGTGACCTCAAAGATCTCCCGATCGGCGTCAACGGATCCGGTGCCGAAATCTTCGCTGACTTCGAACAGGAAAATGTCATCCGGCTCCCGATCCGGACTGTAGCAGGCCGCCAATAGCAAAGGCTCATCGTTCATTTGCCGGTGTGGTTCCACGAGTTGCTCGATTTTGGAGGCGGAACGGGGAAAGCGGGCGGGAGCGTGCGTCGTCATAGCCGATACTCCTTTGCTGTTACTGCAATCATACCCGCGAATAGCGATGCGGGCCAGATTTCCTCCATGGCTGATGCCATCAAGTATACATCGCCGCTACGGAGCTGGATGCGGCCGCGTCGTGGGCCGGGGCGGGTGCATCTTCTTGAGGACCCAGAACTTGCCGATCCTGGGGTCGACGCAATAGGTGAAGCGGTTGAGGAAACTCTGGCCCAGGCCGCTGCGGGCGTTCGGGGTGCGCTCGGGGTGGTTCTTGTCGCCGACCAGCATCACCGTGCAGCCGGCCTCGCGGACCTCGGGGCTGAGCTCGACGACGTCCTTGGCGCCGACCAGCCTGCGCGTGCGCAGGTTGCCGAATTCGGAGGCGACGTCGTGGCCCTGCCCGGTCTCGATGTCCCAGGCTTTCTGCATGTCGGGAGCGGCCTGGATGTCGGAGAGCTGCGGGGCCAGCAACACCTCGACGCTGGCGTTGCGAATGGTCACGGGGATCCAGAGATTGTCGGCCTCGTCGCGCAGGGGCAGCGTGGCCAGCGGATTGGCCGGGCGGGCGGTGCCGGCCGGGCGCAGCGTGAGCGTCGGGGCCTTCGGATCGGGATTGACTTCCCATTGGAAACGGCTGGCGACGTCGTAGCCGATAATGCCGGCGAGTCCCTTGTTGTAGGCCGCGTCGCGGGCTACCTTCATCGAGACATTTTGGGCGATGCCGCCGAAACTGAGGGGCATGCGCGTCTTGCCGACGAACATGGGCTGCCCGGAGGCGTCGGTATAGCCGGCCGTTTCGTCATCCTCGGCGATGGGCAACGAAAGATCACGGGCCAGGCTCTCGCGGATGGTGGTCCAGCCGCCGCAGGCCCAGATGAAGCGGTGCTCGTCGCCGCGGATGTTGACCGGGACGTTGAAGATCCGGCTGTCGCGGCCTTCCTCGATGGCGCCCGACTCGACCTTGAGCGGAATGACCTGGTCCTCGGCCACAAGGCGGAGACAAACCAGGAGCAATAGCGATGTTGTCAACAACCTCATGGGCACGAGTATACCCTGTCAGCGGATCCTGGTGTCGCTGTTGCTGATGCCGCGCAGAGCCAGATTGAGAGCGTCGGCATTGGTGGCCAGGCGGCGGGCCTCGGCAACGTCGATGACCTGTTTCTGGAACAGTTCGGCGAGATGCTGGTCGAAGCTCTGGCAGCCGGCCTCGCGGTTGCCGACGCAACCCTTGAGCTTGTCGAACTCGCCGTCCATGATGTACTTCTTCACCAGCGGCGTATTCAACATGATTTCAACGACCGGCACGCGGCCCTTGCCCTCGCGGCGCTTGGCCAGTCGCTGGCAACAGACGGCGATCAGGTTCATGCCGAGCTGGGCCTGCTGGAGCTCCTTCTGGTCGGGATCGAACAGCGACACCATGCGCTCGATGGTCATCGGGGCGTTGGTGGCGTGAATGGTGGTGAAAACCAGGTGCCCGGTGTCGGCGGCGCGCAGGGCGGTGGTGAGCGAGAAGCTGTCGCGGATTTCGCCGATGAGGATGACGTCCGGGTCCTGGCGCATCATCGAGCGCAGGGCGTACTCATAGCTTTCGGAGTCGGTGCCCACCTCGACCTGGGCAACCATCGACTTGAGATTGTCGTGATGGAACTCGACCGGATCCTCGACGGTGATGATGCGCTCTGAGCGCGTGCGGTTGATCTTGCCGATGATGGCCGCCAGCGTCGTGGATTTGCCCGAGCCGGTGGTGCCGGAAACGATGACGATGCCGCGCTGATGGTCGGCCAGGGTCTCGCAGACCGGCGGCAGGTTGAGCTCCTCGAAGCTGGGAATCTTGGTGATGATGCGGCGCATGACAATGGCGAAGCGCTCGCGGCTGTGAAAGAGGCTGGTGCGGAAACGCGGCTGGCCGGGACCCATGGAGTAGGCGCAGTCCACGGAACCTCTGTGCTCGAGCGACTCCCGCCGCTTAACCGGCTCGCCCTGCGAGGCGATGATCTCGTTGACATATTCGACCATGGTCGCGTCGGACGTGGGGGACACGTCGAGGAACCGGGGCCGGCCGTCGACACGGATCATCGGCACGGAGCCGGCCTGAAGATGCAGGTCGGAGCCGCCGAACTTGACGACGGTCTTGAGGTAGTCCGTCAGGCTGAGCTTGCGCTCTTCGACATGGATGTCGGGCTGAGCTGCAGGACGTTCGACTTGAACATTTTCCACAACAGGTTCACTGGCAGGCATGGTGTCTCCTCATGGTGTCTCGGCGAAACCTGAGAGGCTTCGCACACATGCGTCATTCTACCGGGCAGACGAGGCAACGGGCAAATGGGAATCGAACTCAAGCAGGGCTCCAGAGAATCCGGCGTCGCTGATGCGGACCCTACTTGTAGGCTTCGAGAATCCGGGCGATCACCTGCGAGGTGCTCCGGCCATCGATCAGCGGTGCCAGCGCGATCTTGCCGCCGTAGGACTCGACGATCTGCCAGCCGACCACCTGTTCCTTGGTGTAATCGGCTCCCTTCACCAGCACGTCGGGCTTCAGCTTCTCCAACAGCGGGATCGGCGTGTCGTCGTCGAACTTGACCAGGTAATCGATGCTCTCCAGTTCCTCGAGCACGGACACGCGGTCGTCCTCGGGAATGATGGGTCGCTTGGGGCCTTTGAGTTTCTGGATCGAACGGTCGCTGTTCACGGCCACCACCAGGATGTCGCCCTGGCGCTTGGCGAACCGGAAATATTCGACGTGGCCGAGGTGGACGATGTCGAAGCAGCCGTTGGTGAAGACGATCCGGCGGCCGGCGGCCCGGTGGCGCTGGAGTTCCGGCAGGAGCTGTTCCAGCGTCCGCTGTTTGCCGACGCGCTCGCGATGTTCGGCCAGCAGGTCGTGGATGATCTCCTCGGGCAAAATCGGGACGCAGCCGAATTTCTCGACTTCGAGGCCGCCCGCGATGTTGCCCAGGGCGACGGCATCCGACCAGCTCGCTCCGGCGGCGCGGGTCACCGCGACCATCGCCAGGACCATGTCGCCGGCGCCGGTGACATCGAAGACCTGGCGGGGACGGGTGGACAGCAGGCGGTGCTGGCCGTCGGATGTGGCCAGGAACGCGCCGTGCTTGTCAAGCGTGAG
>JBEKVL010000549.1:0-4987 GCA_049514055.1 Tepidisphaeraceae bacterium
GTGCGGGTAGATCGTGTTGAGCAGAGACTGCGTGAAACGCGGAAACTCGGCGTCCAGTTTCAATTGCACGCGAGCCGCCAGGAACGCGAAGCCTTCGATGAGGCGCTCGACATAGGGATCGGCACAGGAAAACTCATCAAGCGTAAGCCGCCCGGCAATCTTGGGAAACTCGCGGGCGAACTCCGCGCCCATCTCCCGGATGTGCTGGAGTTCGCGGTTGTAGTAGTTGAGCAGGCGTCTATCCATGGAGTTGGTCCGAAAGACTAACCTGGCCCGATTCCAAATCGACCTCGGTCTTTACAAAGAACTGCTCGGGGACAGGCTGAGCCCAGATCTGTCCACGGATCTCGACGGCGAGGAGATTGCCCGCCGTCTGCCGATTCACCACGACGCGGATCATCAGTGAGTCTTTCACGATCCGCGGTTCGAACTGCTGGATCGCCTGGCGTATCGCCTTCTCCACCTGCTGCGGAGTCACGTCGGAATGGGTGAGGCCGGTGAAATCCGGCATTCCGAAGTTGAGCACCGAACGCATGGCCTCGGGGAACTGCTCGAGTTCGTCCCGATCAGTCTTGCTCGGCGTGTTCAGGAGCCACGTCAAATCCCGCAACAGGGCCTTCTGGAACTGCCGCATCGAAATCGACCGCTTCTCGCGCGACTCCATCCGCGTTGCCGGATCATCGTCGGTGAGACGATCCAGCAGAAACGGAAGCAAGCGTTCTTGTGGGACAAGGTCAGCCATGGCTTCTCACGAAGGACTCACTACTTTTCCGGCACGGGCGGCACATCGAACGCGATTCGGCGCAGCTCCAGGAGCGGATACTCGCCGTCGTTGGTGGCGAACAGCCGCTGGCCGATGGGGATATCGAAGTCGGGCGCAAGAGTCCGCCAGTCGGTGCGGCGCGCCATCCGCAGGAGGCCGTCGTCAGCGAGTTCAGTGCCGGGATACCGGCCGGGGATCAGGCCCACGCCGACGCCGCCGTTGGACCAGGTGAAGTTCGCTGGCAGCCACACCACATCGCGCAGGTCCGTTGGCGCTTCCACGCTGATCTGGCGGATATTGTGCATCGGAATCCAGAAATACTTGCCGTCGACGATGGCCTCCAGCACCGGTCCCAGGCGAGGATCGGCGTCCGCGAGCCACTCGAATGGCCTGCCATCGACGATGCCGCCGATGGCTGGCGCCGCTGCGAGGGCCTTGTTCCGCATTTCGACGGACTGGGGATAACGTCCGTCGGCCGCGAGCTGGTTGGCCTGGACCAGCCAGCCGACCCATTCGTCGGGCTGGCCGAAGACGAGGGGCGTGCGCTGGCCCGCGAAGACTTCCGCCCGGAACGCCTCGCATTGCAGGGTCTGGCGGCAGACCTGGGCCATCAGCAGTGCCTTGGGATCCAGGTCGGCGGCCACATTCAACTGGGTCAGCGCCTTGTCCCACCGGCCCATCACAGCCAGCAATTGGAAAAGGAAGACCCGGTGTTTGGCGTTGGCCGGATCGTTCCGCACCTGTTCGTAAAGCCCTGTCAGGGCGTCGTCAAGCCTGCCCTGTTTAAGCAGTTCAGCAGCATCCATGTTGGCCACCAGTCTCGATAACGAAACCGCGCGTCCCCCGGTGAGGGGACGCGCGGGGGTAGGGTCTCAGACGAAGATCGGATCAGGTTTCTTCGGCATTGGTCTTGAGGTTCCAGCCCTTCTTGATGCCTGCGCCGAGCGAGCCATCTTGATTCTGGGGCTTGTACTCCATCACGATCTTGGTGAAGTTGAAGCTGATCTGCTCGGTCGGGATCACATCGTTGGCGTTGCCGCCGGTCTGGTAGGACGAGATCAACAAGTCAGTGAAGGTGTAGAACAGGAACTCCTGTTGCGTCTTGCCGGCCTTGCGGCAGGTGAGCACGGCGTTCTTGATGTGAGAGCCGTTGGCGCACGCAATGAAGAGCATGGGAGACGCCTTGTTCACCTTCATTGTAAAATGGAAATCCTGCATGTTCACTTTGCCGGCACCCAAGCCGAGGTCCTGGGAGGACGAACCCGTCTGGGTTTCGCCCCAGCTCCAGGCTTCAAGGTGAATCTCGTCCTTGTGTTTGGAATCCTGGGACTCACCTGGAATCCCGTCGATCTTGAGGAAATAGTCGACCGCCATGATCTGCTCCTTTCAAAACGTTTGTGACTCTTCTCAGCGACCACAGGCGAATCATAGGGACACGCCCGTTGGACCAACACTGCCCCAAACAGGGCATCCGCGACACGGTCTTGCGACGACCGCAACGACTGCCGGTTCACGTCATTTCTTGCCGGACGGCAGTTTGGATACCAGCCGCAGCGACACTGTAAGACCTTCAAGCTGGTAGTGCGGCCGCAGGAAGAACTTGGAACGATAGTAGCCTGGGTTTCCTTCGACCTCTTCCACCACAACTTCGGCCGCCGCCAATGGCCTCTCGGCCTTGGCTTCCTCGGCGGCGTTGGGATCCGGCTCGACGTAACGCATGATCCAGTCGTTGAGCCAGCGCTGCATGTCCGCCCGCTCCTTGAACGACCCGATCTTGTCGCGGACCATGCACTTGAGATAGTGCGCAAACCTGCATGTCGCGAACAGATATGGCAGGCGGGCCGCGAGGTTGGCGTTGGCGGTCGCGTCCGGATCGGTGTATTCGGCCGGCTTGTTAAGCGACTGCGCGCCGACAAATACCGAGTAGTTGGTGTTCTTCCAGTGGGACAGCGGCATCATGCCGTTCTTGGCAAGTTCCGCCTCGCGCCGGTCGGTGATGGCGATTTCAGTCGGGCACTTCATGTCGACACCGCCATCGTCGGTGGGGAAGGTATGGCACGGGAGGTCTTCGATCATGCCGCCCGACTCCACGCCACGGATGCGGGCGCACCAACCATAGGTCTTGAACGAACGGGTGATGTTCCGGCCCATGGCGTAGCACGCATTTGACCAGACGTACTTGTTATGGTCGGTGCCGGTCGTGTCTTCCTCGAAGGCGAACTCCTCGACAGGGTTGGTCTTGGAGCCGTAGGGAATGCGCGACAGGTAACGGGGCATGGTCAGGCCGATGTACTTCGCATCATCGGACTCACGGAACGCGCGCCAGGGGGCATACTCGGGGCTCTGGAAGATCTTCGTCAGGTCGCGGGGATCCGACAGTTGTTGCCACGAGTCCATGTTGAGGAGGCTCGGCGACGACGCCGAGATGAACGGTGCATGCGCTGCCGCGGAGATCTGCGAAACGCCCTGGAGAATCTCCACATCCGGCGGGGTGTGATCGAATTGGTAGTCACCGAGGAGACATCCGTAGGGCGTGCCGCCGGGCGTGCCGAATTCGTCCTCGTATATCTTCTTGAAAAGGGGACTCTGGTCCCAGGCTGTCCCCTTGTACTTCTTCAGGGTCTTCGCCAGGTCCTTCTTGGAGATGTTGAGAATGCGAATCTTCAGATTCTCGTCGGTCTCCGTGTTGTTCACCAGGTAATGTAAACCGCGCCAGGTGCCTTCCAACTGCCGGAATTCCTGGTGATGGATGATCTGGTTCACCTGGTCCGTGAGCTTCTTGTCGATGGCAGCGATGATCGCCTGAATCGACTTCACGGCGTCGTCCGAGATCACGGCTGCGTCGGCCAGGGCCTGCTCGGCCAGCGTCTGCACGCCCCGCTTGATCGCCTCGGCCGCGGTATCGGTCTTGGGCTTGAACGCCCCACTCATCAGTTTCTCGAACTCGGAAGATTCCACTGTGCCGGCTTGCGCCGCCTGTGCTTGTTGTTGGAGTTCTGCCATGGGTTACTTCGCCTCCTGGCCGGTTTGACCACCCGCTTTCGGCGACGCGGCCAGCGCCTGAAGCAACGAAGGGTCCTTCAACACATTGGCAATCAACTCCTCCGCCTTGGCCTTGCCATCCATGTAGGACAGAAGATTGGACAGTTGGGTGCGGGCTTCGAGCAACTTCCGCAACGGCTCGACCCTGCGGGCAACCGCTGCGGGCGAGAAGTCGTCCATGCTCTCGAACGTGATGTCGACATTGATGTTGCCATCGCCCGTCAGCGTGTTGGGAACCTGGAACGCCACGCGGGGCTTGGTGGACTTGAGCCGGTCGTCGAAGTTGTCCACGTCGATTTCCAGGAACTTCCGGTCGGCGACGTTGGGCAACTCCTCGGCCGGTTTGCCGGAGAGATCCGCCATCACGCCCATGATGAACGGAAGATTGATCTGCTTTTCCGCCCCGTACAGTTCGAGATCATACTCGATCTGTACACGCGGCGCGCGGTTTCGCGCGATAAACTTCTGACTGCTTTCCTTGGCCATGGCCGCGGCTCCTTCTGTTAGAAAACTGGACTACCCACGATGAAATGCTGCTGTAAACCTTACCCATTGAAGTCTGCAAATTCAAGTGCAAAGAGCACTTTCTGTCACGACTGCTGCTGGGACGCCTCGATGCCGGCCAGTTGCTCGATCGTGCTGACCGTGCCGGGCGTCAGATCCTTGATGATGTCCATGAAGCTCTTGTTCACCAACCGCTGCACCCGGCGCAGCAGGAGAGGAACCGGACTGGATGGCTCGTATTTCTCGTAGTAGCTGCAGATCTTGTCCATCACCTTGATGATGTCCGCCTTGGAGCGTATCTCCCCGGTCGCTGCACCGACGACAGGGGCTGATCCATCGGCGGCGGGCGCTGCGGCCGCCCCTCCCTCGGCGTCGCCTCCAGCCGCGCCAGCCGCTCCCCCCTGCCGGTGCGACAACGCCACCGACGCGTGACGCTGGCAGGCGGCCAGGGTCTTGGCCAGGTCGTCGAAACTGATTGCCTTCCCGGCACCGCACGCTTTGGTCAGGAACTGGTCGATCGCCTTGGCGTGTTCGATGGACGTCCCCAGCGCCTGAACTTTCCCCTGGAGGGCGTCCAACGGCATCTCCTCGAACGCGCCGTTGACCAGCGCCTGGTCGGGCAATGGGACACTCGAGTCACGGTTCTCCGGTGCCGGCACTTCGCCGGCCGCGATCTCG
>JBEKVL010000550.1:0-4984 GCA_049514055.1 Tepidisphaeraceae bacterium
GAGCAGGACCTCAAGGGGAAGGTCAAAGCCGCCATGGTGTATCCCTGCGTGCTCGGGGTGCTGGCGTGCGCGGTGCTGATCTTCCTGATGACGTTCTTCATCCCGAAGTTCTCCGGCATTTTCGCGGAATTCGGCAGCAAGCTCCCGTGGCTCACCCAGGTCATCGTCGCCATCAGCGGCTGGCTCATGCATTACGGCGTGTTTCTGGGCGTGGCCGTGGCCGCGGGCATTTTCATGCTGCGCCGGGCGGCCGCCAGCGAATCCGGGCAGCGCGTGATCGAGCGAATCGTGCTGGGGGTGCCGCTGCTGGGCAAGGTGGCCGCACGCTTTGCGCTGGTGCGCTTCTGCCGGATGCTGGGCACGCTCGTGGGCGCGGGCGTTCCGCTGGTCGCCTCGCTGCGCGTCGCCAAGGAGGCGCTGGGCAACCGGACGCTCTCCGACACGATCGGCCAAGCGACGGAAGAGGTCCAGCGCGGCGTGGCCCTGAGCCGCAGTCTCGCCAGCAACTCGCTATTGTTCCCGCCTTCGGTTATCGAGATGATCTCCGTCGCGGAGGAAACCGGGCGGCTCGACAAGGAACTCGTGCGGATCTCGACCGCTTACGAAAGCGAACTCGACCGCAATTTGCGCATGCTCGTCTCCCTGGCCGAGCCGCTGTTGCTCATGCTGATGGCCGGCTTGATCGGCACCGTGGTGGTGGGCATGCTGCTGCCCGTCTTCACGCTTCAGGATCTGATACACTAGTTGATCGTTGGCGATCGTATTGAAAGGAACGAGACCATGTACACTGAGAATCGACTGACCTGGCGTGTCGAGCGCCGCCGCGCCCGGGCATTTACCCTCATCGAACTATTGCTGGTGCTGGTGATCCTGGCCGTACTGGCGGCGGTTGTAGTGCCCAAGTTCACGGCCCGTTCCGAGCAGGCCCGTCAGACCGCGGCCAAGACCGACATCGCCAACCTGGAGACCGCCCTGGACGCTTTCGAGGTGGACTGCGGCCGCTTCCCTTCCAACGAAGAGGGGCTCCGAGCGCTTCTGGAACCTCCCGGCAACGTGCAGAGCTGGCACGGCCCTTACATCAAACGGGCGCCGAACGATCCCTGGGGCAACCCCTACGTTTACCGCTTCCCGGGCACGCACAACCCCAGCGGATACGACCTTTTCTCCATGGGCGCCGAAGCCCGCGAAGGGCCGAACAACATCACCAACTGGGACAAGTAGGACGACCCATGTACACGCGACTGCGACATCGCGGATTCACACTGCTCGAGCTGGTGCTCGTGCTGGTGATCATCTGCACCGCCCTGGCCGTGGCGGCGCCGTCGCTGCGAAACTGGGGACGGGCCTCATATCTGCGGAACGCGGCCGACGAATTCGTTGCCGCCACACGCCTGGCAAGAACCGAGGCCGTCGCCACGGGGCAGTTGCACCGCCTCACCGTGGACAATGGCCAGTACCAGGTGACCGCGCAGCAAGGTGAGCAGTTCGTCCCCGTTGCTTCCAACCTGGGGCGGGGCATCCTGCCCGAAGGCTTCAGCATCCAGCTCACCTCGACAGGGCAGACCGCGGACAAAGGAAACAGCATCGACTTTTTTCCGACCGGCCGCACGCAACCGGCCAAGGTGCGCATCACATCAGACCAGGGCGAAACGCTTGAGATCGAATGTGCCGCACCGGCCGAAAGCTTCAGGGTTCTGAACGCTGGAGATACAGCGAGATGAGAACCGCCGGCCACAACTTCCGCAGACACAGCACGACCCGACAGGGGCGCTGCAGCGGATTCACTCTCCCCGAAGTGCTGGCCACCATGGTGCTGATGGGCATCGTGCTGCCGGTGGTGATGAGTGGAATGTCCGCGGCGCTGGCCGCCTCGTCGCGCGCCAGGTCCACGGCCCAGGCCGCCACGCTGGGCGAAACCAAACTCTCCGAACTCATCGCCACGTCGCAGTGGTCCAGCGCCTCGGGCGGAGGCGACTTCGGCCCGGACTGGCCGGGATACCGGTGGGAATGCCAGACGGTGACCCGCGACTACGGCGCCACCGAAATCGTTCTGAAAGTCACCTGGCAGGAGCGCGGAACCGACCGGTCCCTGCTCGTTTCCACAATGGCTTACGACAACACGCTTACCATGGGAACCAGTCAGTGAGAATGCGACGGCGTCAACTTCGCGGCTTCAGCCTGCTGGAACTCACCATCGCGATGGCGATGGTAGCCATGCTTGCGCTAACGCTCTACACGAGCATGCGCGTGGCGATCCAGGCCCGCCGCAGCGCCAGTGCCTCGGTTGCTTCCGTGCGGGCGGCAACCATCGCCATGGACCTGGTCTGCAGCGATCTCCAGTCGGTCCTTGCGCCCAAGGGCAACTATGCCGGCCCGTTCACAGGCACGCGGCAATCCGGAACCGGGTCCGACGCCGACACGCTCGACTTCTTCTCCATTGGCCGCGACGGCGACACCGCCGCGCTGGACAAGCCCTGGTCGGAGGGCATCCGGGAAGTCACCCTGCTTCTCAACACCGACGCGAACCCGCCAAACCTGGTCCGCCGGGTCACGCGCAACTTGCAGCCCAAGGTCCAGACCGATCCCGACGAGGAGATCCTGTGCCGCGGTGTCCGGTCGCTGTCCATCCGCTACTACGACGGGACCGACTGGCAGGAAGACTGGGATTCCACCGGCGTGGGCGACATCCTGCCGGTGGCGGTGGCCATCACCATCGAACTGAGCGACCCGAACACGACGACCCCGCAGACCCCGAACCCCGCCAACCGGATCACCCGCATCATTCCCCTGGCCTGCGCTCCGCCTTCCACCTCCACTAACACGGGAGGATCACCATGAGACACCTTCCCCCTGCCCGCCGCGGCACCATCCTCATCGTCGCCATGATCCTGATCTTCGCGCTGGCCGGCATGACGCTGGCCTTGTGCCGTTCCATGCGGGTGGAGGCCATCGCCTCCGCAAACTACTCCGCCGCCCTCCAGGCTTCCACGATCGAGCGCGGGGCCGAGCAGTATCTGATGTCCATGCTGGTCGACCAGAACGGGGATCTGAGCCAGACGCAGGAGACGGATTTCGCCTGCATCCAGGTGGGCGACGGCTACTTCTGGGTGTTGCGCCCCAACTATGGCGACCCCTCGATGCCCGTGTTCGGCATGATGGATGAAGGCGGCAAACTCAACATCAACACCGCCACTTACGACCAACTCATGCTCCTGCCGGACATGACCGACGACGTGGCCGCCGCCATTGTCGACTGGCGAAGCGACCCGAGCAAGTCCACACCCGGCGGAGCCGAAAGCGACTATTACCTGTCCCTTGACGACGCATACTACTGTAAGAACGACCTCTACGAATCGGTGGAGGAGCTTCTCCTGGTGCGTGGAGTCACACAAGAGATACTTTACGGCAATGGGCAGGCCCCTCCGCTCGGCGAAGCATCCAACGTTATCAGTTCAGGATCCTCCTCGATAACCAACGATCTGTGGCTGCAATACGGTCTGTACGAGTTGCTGACCGCCGTCAGCGCCGAGCCCGCCAGCGCCGCGACTGGCGCCGCCTCTGGCGGGGGCACAGGCGGTAAGACCACCGGCGGAGGCACAGGCGGCGGTAAGACCACCGGTGGAGGCGGAGCGCGCGGCGCGGGTGGTGCGGCTGGCACGGCAGGCAAGTCCACCGGCGGAACCAGCGCGGCCGGCGGCACCGGCAAGAGTACAGGCAAGACCACCGGCACGGCGGCCGCCAGCACCCAACTGAGGGGCCGGATCAATGTCAATACCGCCCCGCGCGAAGTGCTGCTCACGCTGCCGGGCCTGGAGCCGGCGGACGTGGACAACCTGCTGTCGCAGCGAGCCAGCAACTTGTCCAGTTCGTCCGTTTCCTCGACCGACATCACCTGGGTCAACAAGGTGCTGGGTGCGAAGGCCACCGCCCTGGCGAGTCTGATCACCGGCAAATCCTACCAGTATTCGGCTGACATCCTCGCTGTCAGCGGCAACGGCCGCGCCTTCAAACGCGTTCGCATCGTCATCGACATTACAGGGACGACGCCGCAGATCATTTACCGCCGCGACAACACCGACCGCGGATGGCCCATGGACCTGCAGATGCTGGAGTCTCTTCGCGCCGGACAGGGCCCGGGGCCCTGGGCCGGTAATGCAGGTGTAACGCCCGGAGGCACTCTTCGATGATTCTGCGCTCGTCCAACTTTGTCGGCCTGGCCTTGAGCGACCGCTCGATCGCCTGCGTCGAACTGTCCGTCAACGGCGAACGCCGCGGTGTCCGTCATATGGCTACGTTCGCCTTGCCCGGCCAGTTGTCCGCCGCCAACGCCGGCGCCACCGGGCAGGCGCTGGCGACATTCCTGCGCCAACATGGCTTCAGCACCTCGCGCGCTGTCGTCGGTGTCCCCGCGCGATGGCTGATCGCAATGGAACGTGAAGTGCCCCCGGCGGATCGGGAACAGACCCGGGCCATGCTGCGTTTGCAGGCCGACCGCCTGGCCGTCGCCGAGAGCGGGGAAATGGTCTTCGATTACGCCGGGGAACCGGACTCCAACCGGGGCGGCAAGGTTCTGCTGGTGGGCATCCGGCGGCAACAGCTCGAGCGCGTCGAAATGCTCCTCGACGCTGCGGGCATTACCGTCACCGCCATCACTCCCTCCTCCCTGGCGCTCGCCTGCGTGCTCGAACCGTCGCAGAACCGCCCCATGCTGGTCGTCGGCCGCTCCGGCGCGGAGATGGTCTGGCAGAACGACGGCACGCCCCGGCTGCTGCGCCATCTCACGCTGCCGACGGGCGGCAACACCGACACACCGTCCCTCGGATCGCTGGGGGCCGAACTCCGCCGCACGGTGACGCTCATACCGACCAACGGCAGCGGCGCCGCCCGCGAACTGCTGCTGTGGGACGGCCTGGGCCTGTCCAAACAGCAGGTCACCGACCTTTCCGACCGGCTCGGCATCTCGGTTCGCAACGAACACGGGCTC